>CANIYB010000005.1 GCA_947471105.1 Cytophagaceae bacterium | reverse complement strand
TAGCATTGGAAGACGGCATTAAATTAGCCTATCAGGATTTTTTAAAATTGACTGATGCTGGTAAATAATGTCTAAGATGAAATGGTTTAGTACCTGGTTTGATTCTCCTTATTACCATATTTTATATGACCAAAGAGACGAAAATGAAGCATCAGCGTTCATTAAAGCCATTCAGCAAAAGTTAAAAACCCCGAAAAACTGCTTTGTTTTAGATGCCGCATGTGGACAAGGAAGGCATGCCAAAACATTACATGAATTAGGTTTTAAAGTCGATGGGTTTGATTTGTCTCCTAAAAACATAGAGGCAGCTAATCATTATTCTGCTGATAATTTATCTTTTTTTGTACATGATATTCGTGATCCGCTACCAAACGCAGGGGTTTTTGATTTGGTTTGTAATTTCTTTACCAGCTTTGGTTATTTTGATGTGAAATCTGATAACCAATCAGCGTTCAATTCATTAAGTGCCGCATTAAAGCCGGGAGGTGTTTTTTTAATGGATTTCTTTAATCCAACGTATGTGCTTGATCATTTAGTTGGCCAAGAAACGGTGATCAAACAAGGAATATCATTTGAGATAAATCGTTGGGCCGAAGATGGCTTTCTGTTTAAGTCCATTGATTTTACGGATAAAAAAGAGACATTTCATTTTGAAGAAAAGGTGGAATTGATTTCCAAATCGGATTTCTTGGAATATGCATTTAATTCGGGTCTTACCTGGACAGGTATGTTGGGAGATTATCAATTAAATTCATTTGATGATCAAAATTCGCCTCGTATGATTTTTCTTTGGACTAAAAATTAAAGGATGGAAACTTTTAAAGGCTTATGGACGCGTGAAAATGGAGATGGTATTTACGTAACGTCTTTGTCAAATATCCCCATGGATGTTTTAAATTCCGGGCAGGTTCTTGTGCAAGTTTTTTATTCCTCTTTGAATTACAAGGACGCACTCTCCTCAATTGGGCATCGAGGGATTACTCGAAATTTTCCCCATATTCCAGGGATAGATGCTGCAGGGATTGTGCTTAATGACCCAACGGGCAAGTTTAAACCTGGAAGTCAGGTTATCATTACGGGTTTCGATTTGGGTATGAATGCACATGGAGGATTATCAGAGTACGTTTCCGTTCCATCCCCATGGATTATTAAATTACCCTCAAGACTAACGCTCGAAAAATCGATGCAAATTGGCACCGCCGGTTTGACCGCCGGTATGGCTTTGTTGGCCTTGCAACAAAATGGCATTGTCCCTAGTGATGGTCCTATCGTGGTGAGTGGTGCTACTGGAGGTTTGGGAATGTGCAGTATTTTATTGTTAAAGCATTTGGGCTATGAAGTTATTGCCATCACAGGGAAAAAAGACTTACACGGTTTTTTGAAGTCAATCGGTGTGGATGAGATTATTGACCGCGAGGAGTTTTTAGCAGAAACATCTAAGGCACTTTATTCCATGCGATTTTCAGGGGCGATAGATACGGTCGGAGGAGAGACGTTAATCAAGATTTTAAAAAGTCTTAAGGCCGGAGGATCAGTGGCAGCATGCGGTATGGCATCTAGTGTTGATTTACACTTGCAGATTTATCCATTTATACTCAGAGGAGCTCGATTATTAGGCATTTATTCGGCTGATTCTCCTTTGGAGATGAAGCAAAAAGTGTGGAATAAATTTTCTAAAGAATGGAATTTCCCAATGGATAAAATCGTAAAAACGATCCATTTGGAAGAAGCCCCCAATATCATGCAAGACATGTTAGTCGGCAAAACAAGTGGCCGATACTTGGTCAAAACAATCCGCTAGTTTTTAATAAACTTCATGCTCGGTTGGTTTACGATTTCGGGCAATCGTACCAGATAAGTACCCACTGGAATCTTAGAAATGTCAATTTTCAATTGGTTCGCCCCAGGCTCTAGACGAATTTTATCCGATAAGAAAATCCGCCCATGTATATCAATAATTTCGATGGCATAAGTACCTGCCATGGCTTGAGGTAATCCTACGTTTAGTAAATCAGTGGCCGGATTAGGAAAGGCAACGTACGTTGAAAAAGGATTTTCTTTCTCTGTTGCCAATATATTGATCGTCAATAAATCGGACGTCGCGCTACAGCCATTGACATCTTTCAGGAAAACCGAGTATAAACCACTTTGCACGGGAGTATAGGTAGATGTGGTTGCGCCAGGAATGATAGCCCCATTTACATACCATTGTATAGTTCCAGTTCCCGCTATTTTCATGGTTCCGTCTATGTAGGTAATTGCTGGTGGCAATGGACTTGACACGGTTAAATTTAAGGCGGTCGATGTATTTGTGCATAAACCATTCACAGTTGCTTTTACCTGATAGGTCCCACTTTTCTTAGCTTCATAGGTGGACGTAATTGCCCCACTAATCGCCGCGCCATTCAATAGCCATTGGAAACTCGGGTTGTCTGTAGATTTTGCTGTAATTAAAACCGAACCGCCTACGCAAACGGTTTGGGTGCCTGTAGGACTAATGCTTGCATCAGGGGTTTTGGCGGTTGTGATATTCACGACAGATCTTGGACTAGGGCAGCCCATCGACTTGAATTTCATGTCGTAAAAATAATAGTATCCTGTGGTGATGGGTGCTCCATTGTATAGCGCTCCGGTCATTGATAAAATATTGGGAATCGTATAAGGATAACCCAGATTTACAGGGGCATTTACGGTATCCGTTAACGATTTATTACTTCGGAATATTGTTGCCCCATTACTACAAGTTTGTGCAAGGATATAGGTTCCTGGTTTTGGGAATGATAAATTAAGCTCAACTACTTGGCCAGGGTCATTTTTGTCATCGTTTAATTGGTTGTTTACTTTTGTCGAGTTAGTTTGTGTTCTCGTGGCATTCAAATCTTTAGTAATAGAGGAAATTAGTTCGCCACTTTCATAGTTGAAAACATCAAAAGTAATGGTCCCGGAAGTCCCCACATAGACTCTGGCCGATTCTAAAATAATGGGAACTTTGATATCAAAAATAGGAGCGGGGCCAAAATTTTCATAATATGAACCGGTGCCAAATTCCTTTTTTGTTTGAGGTTTCATGGATCCCGAAAAGTCATTATAGCCTACCGTATAATTAGCCGAATAAGGGGCAGTTGCAGTAGTTCCTGATGCGGCAAGGACATTGTTGTTATACCAAAGTGGGTACCCTTGAGAAGCACTTAGATTTAAGGAGCTCGCTCCGGAGCAGAAAAGGCCAGTCCCTACGGGCGCCTGTGGATTTTCAATAATTTGGCTGGTGCTTAGTAAATCATTGTTTGTATTTTGATCGACATCTAGATTTGAAATCGCTTTAAATGTATATGTTTTCCCTGCAAGCCAATTAGCAGTCCCGGAAACCGTAATAATTTGCTCATTTCCCGCATCGATCTTTGATATTTTGCCAGTAAGACTCCCTTGTAAGTTATTTTCAAGATAATAATTTAACGTGATGGGGATATTACTTTGCGATTTACTTCCATAGTTTTTCACTCGGACCTGGAGTGATGTAAGACCGTTTGTAGCGCAATAACTATTCGTTGGATTAGAAATAGACATGATGCCTACATCATTAGATGCTTGAATGACTTGAATGACATATTCTTCAGATTCACCGGTTCCTAAATTGCCGCACACATTCGTAGACGAATTTCCCAATTCGGCCACAACCCTCATTCTGAAATATTGATTGATACTTAGGTTGGACGGTACTTTAAATTTTGCTGTGTAGCTATCGGTGGCGATTAGGTCACTGGCCAGCATAATCTCATTTGAATCTTCAAAGTCTCCGTCCTGGTTCCAATCTACAGCGACTTTTATTTTTTTGCTAGCAGTACTTGAGAAGGTTAATTTAAGATCGCTGGATCCCCCTAATTCCAATGGAATAGGCGAAGAGGTGAAGTCTTGTGTGGTTGATACTGTATTTGAATAGGTGCCAACGGCCAAAGACTTGATAAGGTTTAGTGGGCTTGTTGGCGTAATGGCACAATAGGCTTTTCCCCCAATACCTGATACAACCAAAGAGAAGTCTTGTTTATCATTTTTCAAAGTCCCCTTATGAGAAATGGTTAATTCATATGATTTTCCAGGAACTGCTCCTTTAATAATAATTTTTTCAATGTTGTCACGGATATTGTCTCCCGTCTCTGCGATTTTTTCTGGGGCGGCTGGATCTAAGATGAAGGGCAGGAATTTTCCTGTGCCATCCGTAATTTTAATATCCAGGTCATTGACTAATTTAGGTTTACGGTTATTTAAATTTTCAGTGGTAATGGGAAATACAGTTGACTCCGGATCAGTCCAAGAAAGGGTTGCGACCAAATCACCTTTCCCAGAAGCTACGAAAGAACGTTTGTCTAGGGCAGTATTGGCCAAAGTACCTTCCGAAATCAAGTTTGATGAACTCGCATTTGTAATAACATTGGCCGCTTTTTCCATGTCTAAAAGACCCCAGCCCGTTTTGAAGTCTGGACCCGCAGCCTCCAGATCCAATGCAGAGTGTAATACGAGCCCTTTTAAGGTGGCTGAGCGCATAAAGGTATTTTTATTTAGACGATTGTATAACTGTTGAAGTAAAAAGATAGATCCCGATACTTGGGGGGAAGCCATCGAGGTGCCACTTAGGTAAGTATAGCTTGTGGTGGAGGCATTACTTGTAGATAAAAGATCAGTTCCAATTCCTACAATATCAGGTTTGATTCTGCCATCGTCTGTGGGACCCCAAGATGAAAAACTTGCCAAGGCAACATCACTACCTTTTTCGGGAATGGTGTACATGGATTCTGCGGCGCCCACGGTTAATATATTTTTGGCAGTACCGGTGGTAGAAATGATGTCATATCCGTCATTTTTACTTCTGGCTATGTTGGAGGAATCTTTGGTAGATGTTTTTAGAAAATAGTATTTTCCGGCCTCTGGACCATTTTCGTCGCGGCTATTTCCGGCTGATTTGACCATCAAATAATAGGGGGCGTTAAATGCAATTTTATCTAAATTTTGTGCATTGGTATCATAAAAACCAAACTTATAATCCTCGAAGGTGCTTACTTTGTCTTCTCCCCACCACTGCCATTTATTTTTTGTTGAATCATAAACCCATCCCGACTGGTAGCCATAGGAGTGATTGCTAACTAACAAAGGAGGGCCTGTTTTGGGTACGGATGCATCACTAATTTCTGCATTATCATTATTGTAATCCCATAATTTAAGATCTGCACCAAAGGACATCCCTTTCGCATTGGCATTCACTCCTGATGCAATCATGGTACCTGACACGTGTGTACTGTGAATATCAGTACTACTTAAGTTTTCTTGTAGTTTGATTCGTCCGCCAAATTCTTGGTGAGTAGCCAAGGCATTTCCGCCATCCCAAACGGCTAATCGCCCTGACATGGTATCGGACTTTCCACTTAAGGAAACACCAATACTTCCACCCGAGTATAACTGGTTTGTTTTGGTGGTCGCTGCAGCTTGTGCGTTGGAGTGATTGATGATGTAAAGCGGTTCGCCTATTTCATTTATTTGTTGGAGGCTTAAAAATCGTCCTTTCCCTAAATCCTCTTTTATTTTAAGACCTCTTTCCCCTGCAATACGTAAGCTTTTTTTATAATTGCTATCTAATTTTCGACTGAAATCTTCCGCATTTTTTATGCGCTCATTGATTTGCAGGAGCCGATTTTGTGTTCCTTGTGCTGCAATTTTCTGACTAATTAAAAAAAGCACCAGGAGGGGAAAGAAATAGTTACAAGTATGCAGTATTTTCAAGGTAGGTTTTAAAAAAATAAATTTAGCATTTTTCTTTTAATTCTACACGAAAGGTTTTTCGGTGGATGTCTGTTGGCCCTAAATTTAACACAGCTTTTCTATGTTCTAGCGTTGGATAGCCAGCATTTCTCTCCCAGCCATATCCTGGGTATTTTTCAGCTGCATTTTTCATCCATTCATCCCGATAGGTTTTAGCTAAAATGGAGGCGGCCGCGATCGAAAAATATTTCGAATCACCTTTCACGATGCACGTATGTGAAATTAGAGGGTAGTTAATAAATCGATTTCCATCGACCAATAAATGATCGGGTCTGGTTTTTAATTGGTCCACCGACTTATGCATCGCCAACACGCTGGCTTTATAAATATTAATTTGATCAATCGTTTCATGGTCTACTTCCGCAATCGCATATTCAATGGCATAATGTTTCACGATGTCAATTAAATTTGTTCTCTGCTTAGATGTTAATTGTTTCGAATCGGTTAGGGCAGCATGTGTAAAGTCTTTGGGCAAAATTACTGCGCTGGCTACCACTGGGCCAGCTAAACAGCCTCTTCCTGCCTCATCTAAACCTGCTTCTATCCCTGAAAGCGAAAAATAGGGGAGTAAAGTCCCATTAGTTTTCTTCATAAATTCGAGCCAATTAATAAACTTTTGTTGGTGTTTACATAAATATGGGTTAAAATTGAGGAATATTTCGCAATAACCTGATGATGTCTTCGTATTTCAAGTCAATTTTCTTATTTATTTTATTGGTTCCCATGTGTGTTTTGGGGCAAAAATATAAACCAAAAAAGATTTTTCATTTGGAGGCTAAGTCAGTTCGATTTAGTGGGGACGGTACTTCGGGAGAATCTTATTTTTTTAAACCAGCCGTTGAATTAGGCATAGGCTTGCAATATCCAATAACGGCTCGGGCTAGCTTTAGTCCTCAGCTTTCTTTATCTCAAAGAGGGTATCATGCCAAAACAAATTACTCTGATTCGGCTTATGTCGACCGTACAATTTCCTTAAATTATTTAGACTTTAGTCCCAATTTGGAGATTAAACTAGGAAGTTTATCTGAATATGGCGGAGGCCTAACCGTTTGGGCAGGCCCTTATTTTGGTGTGGGATTATGGGATAATTCAACGTACATTAACAGAGGTCCTAATCCATTAAAGCCCACTACATTCGTGACAACTACAACCTCTGGTGAAAGTTTTTCTCGCGATTTGAGAAGGGTTGACATGGGTTTCAAAGTAGGCCTTGGAATTGTTTCTCAAAACTTTGTTTCTTTGGGGGTAACCTATCAAACAGGTATCATTAATATCGCTTCTGGCGGCGGATCCTTATACAACCAATCTTTAGGGTTTTATTTAAGAGTCTTTTTTGATGACGTACTTTAATCGCGGTTAAAAAGAAGTCTCTTCCCTAATTGACTCATATCAAAATTTCCATTGGAATAGGCTAAGTGTCCTGACACGAATGTGGAATCGATGCTTGCCGAAAATGTTTTGCCTTCTAAAGGAGACCATCCGCATTGAAAATGCAAGTTAGATTTCTCGACTAGGGTCGGTTTTTGCAAATCGACAATCGCCAAGTCAGCCCAATAACCTTCCCTGATATACCCTCTTTCCTCTATTTGAAAGCAGTCCGCGACTGCATGAGCTGTTTTTTCAGCGATCTTTTCTAAGGTCAAAACCCCTTCTTGGGCTAATTCGAAAAGGATCAAAAGGGGATGTTGGACTAATGGTAAACCCGAAGGGGCAGACCAATACCCTTGCTGTTTTTCTTCCCACGTATGTGGTGCATGATCCGTGGCAATGATATCTAACTCACCCGTATTCAATGCTTTTCGCAAAGCATTTTTGTGTCGGGCATCTTTAATCGCCGGATTGCACTTAATTAAATTGCCCTTTGTTTCATAATCAGAAGCATCAAACCAAAGATGGTGTACGCAAACCTCAGCCGTGATTCTTTTATCTTTAACGGGTTTGGTATGGTCAAATAAAGCTAGTTCTTCTTCCGTGCTAATATGTAAAATGTGTAAGCGCGTGTTGGATTTTTTGGCTAAGTCGATCGCCATCGAGGAAGACAAATAACAAGCTTCTTCATTCCTTATAAGCGGATGTAAATAGGCTGGAGCGTCATCTGTTGGATATTTTTCTTTAAACAAAGCTAAACGTGCGCGAACGGTTGCCTCATCTTCACAATGGGTTGCGATGAGCATCTCACTCCTGGAAAAAAGCTTTTCGAGGGTTTGGACATTATCGACCAACATATTTCCGGTACTTGAACCCATGAATATTTTAAGGCCGCAAACATCTCTTTTGGATGTTTTAAGGACTTCCTCCAAATTATCATTGGATGCCCCCATAAAAAAGGAATAATTGGCCAAAGAACTCGCCTGCCCTATGTCGTATTTATCGGCTAATAAAGTTTGATTAAGCGCATTGGGAACAGTATTGGGCATTTCCATGAAGCTGGTTACTCCTCCGGCTACCGCAGCGCGCGCTTCCGAAGCAATTCTTGCTTTATGCGTTAATCCAGGCTCCCTAAAATGCACTTGGTCATCGATCATCCCTGGAAATATATGTTTTCCAGTCAGGTCTACTACTTGGTCCTCGGCATTGGCGGAAATGGACGAAGCAATTTTATCTATTCGGCCATTTTTGATACGAATGTCTCCTTGAATGATTTTACCTTCATTGACAATTTGTGCCCCCTTTAATACGTAGCTAGCCATTTTATTCCGTGCTAATTTTGATAATTTTAAATTCTGTCCGTCTATTTTGTTGATGCATTTCTTCTGGACATTCTACTCCATCTGAACATTCATTGATCAATTGGCTTTCACCATACCCTTTGGGTTTTATTCGATCCTTGGTAATTCCCCTACGGATAATATAGTTGACCGCTGATTCAGCTCTTCTTTGCGATAATTTCAAGTTATACCCGGTACTTGCCCTGGCATCCGTATGGGCGCCAAGCTCCAAATTCATTTGCGTATTATCAGATAAGAATTGGACAATCTTATCTAGCTCTTCTGCGGCATCTGGGCGGATATCTGCTTTGTCCAAATCGTAGTAAATGGAATTGATTTCATACAATTTTGAAATTTCTTTTCCGATCTCTGGTCGGTCCATCGTGATAGTTACTTGGAATGTCGTATCCGTCATTTCTTTTTTCAATAAAGACTCGGGGATGGTTTTGCCTTCCATCGAGAAGCTGGATCGAACGGTAATAAAGTCCTCTTTGTCACACTTAAAGACAAGCTCGTCGTTTTCAGCCAAATCGATCAATTCAATGAATCCCTTTTTATTGGTTTTTTCATTGGATAAGGTTTGGCCATTTTTGCGAACATTAATTTTAACGGAGTCAATCGGATTTCCAGATGGGTCTACGACCTTAACTTGAACAAAATAATTGACTATTTTCTTGTTTAATGTATCAATGACGGGTGGCGGTGCAGTCGTCCACCAGCGATCTTCAGAGCCAGTGGATTTGAAAAAATAAATATCATCATCGCCTTTGCCACCAGGCCTATTTGAACTAATATAGCCTTGGGTAGAATCCGAAAACGATATGGCAAAGTCGTCGCCGATGGAATTAATGGGTACGCCTAAATGTTCCACAACAATTTCAGTCTCGTTTCGACTAGCCACAAATAAATCCAAACCTCCAATGCTCGGATGTCCATCTGAGGAGAAATATAATTTCCCGTTGGCACTCACATAAGGAAATAATTCATCACCGGGAGTGTTAATCGTGGAACCTAAGTTGATCGGTCGGCCAAACCGGCCAGAGTTGTCAATAGGCACTCGGTATAAATCAACGCCCCCCTTTCCTCCTCTACGATTAGAGCTAAAATATAAGGTTCTCTCATCTGCAGAAAAACAGGGACTTCCATCCCAGGCTAGCGAATCTGAAATGCTAAGTCGCTCAGGTTCGGACCAAGTGTTAGCCGTCTTTTTGGAAATGTATAAGTCCACATCTGGGGAAGGGTCTTTGCTTTTCCCCGTATTTCCTCTGGCAAAAACGACGGTAGTTCCGTCCTTGGTAAATGCGGGAGTTCCATCGTTCGCATTTTCTTTAAAAAGGACCGAACTAAATATGGATTGATTCCCAATTTCACCAGGATTTTTTAAAGGGGCTTTAACAATTCCTAAAAAAGGCAGACCATTGTTTTTGTAAATTTCAGGTTTAGAGGAACTAGTGAAAATCAATTCGTCCCCTATTTTTTTGGCGTCAAATTCTGTTTTAGAGGTATTTCCTGTGAGCGCTTGTAATGTTACTGGGCTTTGTTTTTTTAATAGATCCGGGATTTGACCTAAGTTTTCTAATTCAATTTCCGACTTAATTTGATATAATCGGCTTGGTTTTGACTTGACAAATTCGTTTAGATAGCTTTTTGTTAATTCATAATTACCTATGGATTTAGCGGAAATGGCCATGTAATAGGGAAGCATTTTGTCTACATAGCCTTTGGCCTGTGCTTGTTGGTAATAGGGTAAAGATTGTGTGATCCGATTGGATAGTCGATAAGATTCTCCTAATAGGTAATTGGTTTGATCCAATTGGAAGCCTTTTTGAGCCAAGGGGAGTAATTCCTTAATGGTCAATTCATATTCGCCTTTATCAAAGTGCTTTAACGCTTTTTTATTGCTTAATTTATCCGTGTGGCATGAAGTGAAAAAAATGCCCAATAAGAACAAAATCGAATATTTTTTGAACATATGCGGATTGTAAAATACCATCTATTTTAAAAGAACTTTCAAATGTAATAAGCTATGCTCATTAATTTCATGTAACTTTGCAGAAATTTAGAAAATAATAAGGCTCAACGCCTTATACAATCCAGCAGTGATGTTGCACATTTTATGAGAAAAAGAATCGAAAAGGATGACATTCGTCGTTCAGAATCCACACGCAAGTTTTCAGGTCCAAGTAGCGGAGGCTCATCAGCAAGAAAACCAACCAAAAATTTTACAGATCGGAGTACTGGGATTAAGCCAACGAGCGATCGGGGTGGAAGGTCTGAATTTCGTTCATCAGAGCCTAGAGCTTTTGACGGGCCAAAAAGAGAATTTTCAGGAGACCGTGAGCGCAAGCCATATAATCCGGAACGTAAACCATATGCTGGGGATCGACCAAGCAGACCATATCAAGGAGGAGATTCAAATTCAGAAAGCCGACCGCGTAGGGAATTTGATGGTCCCAAAAGAGAATTTTCAGGCGACCGCGAGCGAAAGCCATATAACACGGAGCGCAAACCATATGCTGGGGATCGACCTAATAGACCTTATCAAGGAGGAGATTCAAATTCAGAAAGTCGCCCACGCCGGGAATTTGACGGACCCAAAAGAGAGTTTTCAGGAGACCGTGAGCGCAAGCCTTATAATAAACCATACTCCTCAGACAGAACACCAAATTCTGGAGAAAGAAATAGAGAGTCAAGACCTTATCAGGGAGGCGATTCAAATTCAGAAAGCCGCCCACGTCGGGAATTTGACGGACCCAAAAGAGAATTTTCAGGAAACCGTGAGCGCAAGCCCTTTAATCCAGAGCGTAAGCCCTATGCGGGGGATCGACCTAACAGAACTTTTCAAGGAGGCGAATTAAATTCAGAAAGCCGACCAAGCAGAGAGTTTGATGGTCCTAAAAGAGAATTTTCAGAAGACCGTGAGCGTAAACCATTTCAAACGGATGGTTCCGAGACTGAGCGTCCAAAAAGAGTATTTGACAGAGAAAAATCGGATGATTCATCCAAGGATTTTCGAGAAGCACCTACGAGCAAGTTTTCAAAGAGAGATACTTTTAAGAGCAGAAATAGGTACGAGGAGAGTCCAGCGCATACGCCACAATATAAATTAGATCGTTTTAAAGAAAAGGCACCTGCTAAAATTCAAAGGAAAATTAGAGAGGCTGAAAGTAAAAGCGATATGGTTCGCTTAAATAGATATATCGCGAATGCGGGAATTTGTTCTCGTCGTGATGCCGATAAATTGATCGAGGCGGGTGAAATTAAAGTGAATAACAAAGTGATCACAGAGATGGGCTATCAAGTAGCTCCCACGGATATTGTCAAATATGGCAATCGCAAATTGAATCGCGAAAAGCCAGTTTATGTGTTATTGAATAAGCCCAAAGACTTTTTGACCACCACTGAAGATCCAAATGATCGCAAAACGGTGATGGAATTAGTGAAAAATGCGGGCGATGCGCGTATTTATCCAGTAGGCAGATTAGACCGAAACACGACGGGTTTAATCTTATTGTCAAATGATGGCGAATTAGCTGACCGATTGACTCACCCGTCGCATGAGATCGAAAAAATTTACCAAGCAGAATTAGACAAGCCATTGACCGATGATGATTTCGAAAAAATCAAAGCGGGATTAACTTTAGAAGATGGAGAAATCAAAGTGGATGATTTAGCTAAAGTTACTCCGGATGGCTATGTCATAGGCGTTAAAATTCACTCAGGGAAAAACCGAATTGTGCGAAGAATATTTGAACATTTAGGTTATGAGGTAACTAAATTAGACCGAACAACTTTTGCGGGTTTGACTAAAAAAGATTTGCCGAGAGGACATTGGAGGTATTTAACGGAAAGAGAACTCGTTAAATTGAAGTACTTCTTATAAACAAAAAAGGCCTGAAATTCAGGCCTTTTTTTATGCTTATATGATTGAATTTAAATATTCATCAATGATTCACGGCGTCTCATTTTACCAGCAGGGATACCAAACATCATCTTAAATCTTCTACAGAAATAAGCAGTGTCTTTATACCCTACTTCAGAACCTATGGCACGAATGGATTTTTTAGTAGTACGTAAAAGTCCCACGGCAGCTTCCATTCTTTGATATTCAATGTAGTCCTGTGGATTAATTCCGGTCAACATTTTGAAATATTGACCTACATAATCTTCAGATACGTTCGCCACGTTGGCTAATACTTTGTTTGACAAATCTCCTCCGATATGATCCTTGATGTAAGCAAAAATGTCAATTAACCTTGGGTCTTTAAAATAGGTGCTGTTTGTGGCTAGTTGCTCAACAAACAATCTATTTTGAATGATATAGCGAATAACTTCAATGACAATTTCTTCTGTTTTAATTTTGATAATCCGACCTTTCCCAATTTCATCCGACATATCCTCAAGGAGAATTTCTTTGATGGTTTGAGCCAGCTTTTCGTCTTTCTTAATTAAAAATGGAGGGATATCTAGAGATGTAAAGAAATTCACGGAATCAAAAACCTTCGCTTCAAAAGCAACCATTCCAAATGAATTTTCAAGTCTACCGATAGCGCTTGAATCATTATTTTGGTCGAAATAAAGCTCACGATGTGTCATGAACTCCTCATTATTTACCGCCTTAGGTTTTTCTGCATTGCCATAAGTAACGCTGACCATTTTGCCACCTGGAATAAAAAGCATATCACCCTCTTCTACCTGAGTTTCTTCCTCACCAAACGAAACTTCGCCTTTGTACAATATCAAGAGCGAGTTTTCAACATCATAATAATTTTTTATTCGGATAGGTTGTAATATTCTAATGTTCCTAGCCTTGATAAATTTAACTCCTAAGGACTCAATAATCTTATTATAATCTTCCATTTTCGTATGTTTTATCGTCGATTATTACGATTTTCTTAATTTAACTTGGACAAAACTAATAAATCAGCGAATAAATCCAAATTATTTGGGGAAAAATCAGTCTTTTTTTCTAATATAATTAAATAGGTTTTATTGTAATATACCTATAAGTATGTTTTTTTTATACGGTAAAATTTCAAAAAGTGATTGCCCAGTGTTTTTATAATTATTTTTAGGATACCTATATTTTTAAATTAAAATAAATAATTAGCTCATAATTTATCCGTAAATTTGGTGCTTGTGGATTTACAATCCAGCTTAAATCCAATAATTATACTAAATCATGGGATTATTTAATTTTCTTACTAAAGATATCGCGATTGACTTAGGTACTGCAAATACCTTAATCATTCATAAGGATCAGGTGGTGGTAGATGAACCATCTATTATTGCATTAGACAGAAACACAAATAAAGTGTTGGCTGTGGGTCGACAAGCCATGATGATGCATGAAAAAACGAATGACAATATTAAGACTATTCGGCCTTTGAAGGATGGTGTTATTGCGGATTTTACAGCTGCGGAATTAATGATGCGCGGATTGATTAAGATGATGGATAAGGGGAATTCGTTTTTTTCTCCAGCTTTACGGATGGTTATTTGTATTCCATCAGGGATCACAGAGGTAGAAAAGAGAGCTGTAAAGGATTCAGCGGAGCATGCTGGGGCGCGTGAGGTTTATATGGTGCATGAGCCAATTGCAGCAGCGATTGGGATTGGAATTGATATTGAACAACCCAATGGATCGCTCGTAGTTGATATAGGTGGAGGTACCACGGAGGTTGCCATTATTTCATTGAGTGGAATTGTTGTTGAAAACTCAATTCGTGTCGCAGGAGACGAATTTACTCGAGATATAAAAGATTATTTATTGCGTGAGCATAAATTAGTCATTGGAGAAAGGTCTGCTGAGCAGATTAAAATTCAGGTGGGTGCGGCATTACCAGAATTAGAAAATGCACCGCCCGATTTTGAGATTAGGGGTCGTGATCAAATGACCGGTATTCCGAAGGAGATTTTAATTAATTATTCTGAAATAGCTTATGCATTGGATAGTTCAATCACGAAGATTGAGGTAGCCATTATGGAAACTTTACAAAGAGCACCTGCTGAATTATCAGGTGATATTTTTCATAATGGAATTCATTTAGCTGGTGGGGGTGCCATGTTGCATGGTTTAGATAAAAGAATTGAAAAGAAAACCCAATTGAAAGTACATGTAGCGGATGATCCATTAAAGGCTGTTGTACGAGGTACGGGTGAAATTCTTAAAAATCTTGACAAATATAGAGCGGTTTTAATTACTTAATTTCTTCCTTTTAATTATAGCTTTGGCATGAATCAATTGTTTCAATTCCTAATTCGGCAAAGGATCATTCTTTTGTTTGTTCTATTGGAGTTGATTAATGTTTGGTCCATTTTCAAATATGATGATTTTCAACATGTCATTTATTTGAACACCACAAATCGCTGGGCTGCTTCTTTATTAGCTACAAGTCGCGAAATAAAAACCTATCATCATTTAGGGGAAGTTAATCAGGAGCTTGCTTTGGAAAATACCCGATTAAGGCAAGAGATTTTCAAATTAAATGCCATAAAGCAGCCAGAAAGCAAAGTTCCTTATTTTGTTAGCGCTGCCATGTTAAATCGATATGCTCCGGTAGCGAGTAAGGTGATCGATCAAAGCACTCAAATGTCGCAGAATTATTTGACCATTGACAAAGGCCTAGTGGATGGAATAAAGCCTGGGATGGCGGTAATTTCATCGACTGGCGTGGTTGGGAAGGTCATGTCTTGTACGTCAAATTTATCTTTAGTGGTCTCGGTATTGCACATTGAAAATAATGTTTCGGCAAAAATTAAATCTACCGGTGAATTAGGGTACATTAAATGGCCTGGTATTCAAACAGAAGTGGTAGAAATGATGGATGTTTCCAAATATAAAAAGGTGCTAAAGGGCGACACGATTGTAACTTCTGATTACAATGTGGTGTTTCCTCCTAATATCCCAATTGGCATTGTCGCAAAAGTAGGTCTCGAAAAAGATGAAACATTTCACAATATTAAAGTGATGTTGCTAACTAATTTCTCGACGTTAAAATATGTATATGTGATTAAGAATCACCTGTTGGACCAACAATTAAAGTTGGAAACTGTAAAACCTAAGCCTGAATAATATGGGTAATTCATTTCAAATTAAATGGATTTTTATTGTTTTATTTAGCCTTGTCACACAGGTTTTTATTTTACGAGATGTGGCGTTAGCTAATGTGGCTTTTTGTTTTATTTACCTTTGGATCATTTTAAAAGCGCCTATTCATACTCCTATATTTTATTTAATTATTGGCGGTTTCTTTATAGGCTGGATCGTGGATATATTCTATAATACGCATGGAATACATTCCTTAGCCACCGTATTGATTGCGTTTTTAAGACCTACATTCTTTAAGGTGCTAACCCCGGTGAATGGCTATGACGAGCGGTCTAGTGTATCACTGAATGAAATGAAAGCTTTATGGTTTTTTCCCTACATTTTTGTGATGCTTCTCTCGCATCACTTAATTTTATTTCTGGTAGAATCTGCCGATGCTACATTATTGATGTACAGTCTACTCAGAGCTTTTGCCAGTGCCATTTTAGGCACATTGGTTTTCGGAATGCTTGAATTATTCAATCAAAAAAACTAGGTCTTTTTGTCACGTAGATTTTTGGCTTCATAATTGCAATTAGGGTCGTTTCGTAAATTTTACGAATAAATTCATGCTAATGGAAGTCGAGGTAAAAGACAAAATTTATTCTTTGGGTAATGCGAGGCGTGTTTTTGAAAAAGAATTCATGCCGCACATGGATGCCATGTATAATTTCGCACTTAAGTTGACGGCCGACGAAGACGATGCTCAAGACTTGGTTCAGGATACTTGCTTAAAAGCGTATCGCTTTATAAATTCTTTTGAACCAGGCACTTACGCGAAAGCCTGGTTATTCAGGATTTTGAAAAATAATTTCATTAATGATTATCGAAAAAAATCGAGAGGCCCCTCTAAAGTAGAATTTGAATGGGTGGAACAGTCAATTTCAGGGGAAGATGAAGCAGCAGAACCCGCATATTTTGCTGATTTACAAGCTGAAACAGTTAATGATATGTTGGGAGACGAAATCACCGCCGCACTCCAATCTCTCCCAGTTGATTTTCGAATGATTATTATTTTATGTGACTTGGAGGAGTTTAGTTATGAAGAGATGGCAAAAATTTTAGATATACCTATTGGCACAGTTAGATCTCGTTTGCATCGTGCTCGTGCTGTGCTAAAAACCAAATTAGTGAATTATGCGAAAACGAAAGGGTATAACTGACAACGTGTCATTAAATTCTGGGAACTAATTTTTCGAATGAGATGTTAAAAAATTTGAATTAAGGTGAAATAAAATGAAAATGAACTGTGAGCACCATCAGGATTGTATGCAATTGATTCAAAAGATTTTGGATGGGGAAGCGAGTGCAGCTGAAAAAGAAGCGTTTTTTGCCAACAAGGATCTTTGTATGCCTTGTCAGAAAGGCTATGAATTAGAGTTGTCGCTTAAAGCAAACCTAAAATCTAAATGTCAATTATCCTGTCCGGAGCAAATCATTAGCAAGATTAGATCAAAACTTTTTTTGCTTTTAATCCTAATTTCAATTCTTATTCCTTTATTTTGCTAGCTTATATAAAGTAAAATATTTTTGGAAGGTAAATTAATTATTTTTTCAGCCCCTTCGGGATCAGGCAAAACGACCATCGTCAAGGAATTATTGAAAAATAATTCGAATTTAGGCTTTTCTATTTCGGCATGTACACGAGATAAAAGAGGCCGCTTAGAAGAAAATGGCCAAGATTATTATTTTCTTACTCCAGATGATTTTAGGGAAAAGATCAATGAAGGTGCTTTCGTCGAGTGGGAAGAGGTCTACTCGGGGGCCTATTATGGTACCCTAAAATCAGAGATTGAGCGTATTTGGGCCAGCGGAAAGCATGTAATTTTTGATGTGGATGTTAAGGGCGGGCTCGCGTTAAAAAAATATTATGGAGATAAGGCTTTAGCCATTTTTGTTAAAGTTCCATCATTAGAAATATTAGAAGAAAGGCTACGTTCTAGAGGTACTGAGTCGGAAGAATCGCTCTCTAAACGAGTTTTTAAAATGAAGTTTGAATGGTCATTTCAAGATAAATTTGATGTAATTTTAATGAACGATACATTAGATTTGGCTATCCAAAAGGCGCAGAAATTGTTCACCCAATTCACAAGCTAACATGAAAGTCGGATTGTTTTTTGGCTCTTTTAATCCTATACATCATGGGCACTTAATTATTGCTCAGGCGGCTTTAAATCAAACTGAATTGGATCAAATTTGGTTTGTAGTTTCCCCGCAAAATCCGCATAAAAAAAGTAAAAATTTGTTACATGAATTTGACCGACTTGATTTAGTTGAAAGAGCCATTGCGGATAATTTTGCTTTTAAATCCTGCGATATTGAATTTAGCTTAACGAAACCATCTTATACCATAGATACGTTAATCCACTTGACTGAGCGCCACCCCACGAAAGAATTTTCTTTGATTTTGGGCGGTGATAATCTTGAACAGTTTAAAAGTTGGAAAAATTTCGATAAGATACTTGATTATTTTACGCTCTACGTATATCCTCGTGGTGAAATAATTACATCTGATTTATGGCAACATAAAAGCGTTACCAAGATTGATGCGCCCATTTTACAAATTTCTGCCACTTATATTAGATCCTGCATCCAAAATGACAAGTCTATTAAATATCTAGTTCCTGATCAAGTAGAGGCTTTAATCAGTCAGAAAAAATTTTACCTTTAGGCAAATCCGCCTAAGCTTTGTACGCTATTTTTCTTCGTTTCCCTTTTCTTCGGATCACCATTTTATGGATGATTGGGATATGCATCTATGCTTATTTTCCATCTTTTTCAAATTCAATTTTTTATGTATTCATTATTCTGTGGATTGCAGTTTTCATTGGGAGCTTTTTTAAGATACGCTCTTTATTAAGTATTTCGTTTAGCCTATTATTGCCTATTTCTGGTTATTTAAATGCGAGATTAAACGCTCCCGAAATCTTAAATTTTGATTTAAATAAAACAAACACTTTTGTTTTTGAGGTCACCGATTTTCCTGAATTCAAACCTAAATCAATCGCTTTAGTCGTTCATTGCATTGCATTTTTAGACCAAAATAAATGGAAAAAGGGTTCCGGCTATTTTAAAATATACGTAGATAAAACGGCGAATAAGTGGGTGAAGGGAAGCAGATTGATTGTTCAAGCAAAATTAAATCCTTTTCCCCAACCGTCATTCCCTTTTGAGAAAAATTGGGTAGAATACTTTCAATCGAAAGGAATTTATGGCTCTGCTTTTATTGCCAAAAATGCATTTATGGTATTAAATGACGTTGGAGAAAATAAAAATTTATTTTACTATTTCCACTTTTGGCAATCTTACTTGGCCCAACATTTAGCGCTTGCCATGCATCGGGGCATCAATTTAGATGTGGCAAAAACGATGCTATTGGGGGTTAAATCTAGTATTGACTTCGAAACGATGGCGGTTTACTCATCTTTGGGTGCTATTCATATATTATCCGTTTCAGGCTTGCACGTTGGTCTTTTATATGCAGGATTAAGTTTCATTTTAGGTTTTTTATTGCGAAAAGGCCGCTTTGGCAAAATACTTTTTTTCATTTTAATGATGATTTTACTTTGGGCATATGCTGGAATTTCTGGCTTTTCTGACCCAGTTCTACGGTCTGCTTGGATGTTCTCCGTGATGCTTTTTGCTAAGGCATTTTTACACCATCAAAATGGAATTAATACATTGGCATTCTCGTGTTTCGTTCTTTTGGTTTTTAAGCCAATGGCCTTGTTTGAGCCCGGGTTTCAGTTGTCGTATTTGGCGGTGTTGGGCTTAATTATTTTCCAACAAAAATGGGCGTCTTTGATAAAATTTAATTTCCAATATAAGCCTCTTCAATTTATTTTATCTAATACCTGGGAGCTAACCTGCGTGGCTCTTGCTGCCCAAATTTTTACTTGGCCTTTAATTATTTATTATTTTTATCAATTCCCTAACCCATTTTGGTTTCTATTACTTAATCCTATTTTAATCGTATTGTCTACTATTTCACTCGGAATAGGATTTTTATTTATAAGTCTATCTCCTATTTTGTTTTTTTTGAAGCTTGATTTTTTAATGCTATATCTGGGTTATCTATTAGATTTTAGTTTTTCTATGTTGCATTTTGTCATGTTTAAGTTTGTCTATCTTTTCCACCCCATCATGCCATTTCTTAAAATTCACTTGGTCGAGGTCTTTATCTATT
>CANIYB010000004.1 GCA_947471105.1 Cytophagaceae bacterium | reverse complement strand
TAGCTAATTGGCCCGCCAACCCGAAAGCTGAAACCCCATAAATAATTCCAAAATTGACCGTTTTAGCCTTTCTACGCATATCGGAGTTAACCTCTTCCAACGGAACATGGAAAACCTTCGCCGCCGTAGCTTTATGTACATCTAAGCCGTTATTAAATGCTTCTAGCATCGAATCATCTTGAGAAAAAGCAGCCATAATCCGTAATTCTATCTGCGAATAATCTGCTGATAAAATCTGATACTCTTCATTTCTTGGAATAAATGCCTTTCTGATTTCACGTCCCCTAACTGTTCTGATGGGGATATTTTGTAAGTTGGGATCCTTAGAAGACAACCTACCCGTGGCCGTAACCGCCTGCATAAACGACGTGTGAATTCGACCCGTTTTACTTGAAATTAATTCGGGTAGGGCATCTACGTAGGTCGACTTTAATTTTTGAAGTTCGCGAAAATCTAAAATGAGGGAAGCGATGGCATGCTCAGATTCCATTTTAGAAAGAATTTCTTCCCCCGTCATGTATTGACCCGTTTTTGTTTTTTTCGCTTTGGGATCAAGCTTTAATTTTTCAAATAAGATTTCCCCCAATTGTTTGGGCGATGCGATGTTAAATTCTTGTCCCGCCGCTTCATAAATTTTTTGTTGGACCGCTTTTGAATCAACCTCCAACACTTTAGACATTTCTTTCAAAAATGGAATGTCTAAATTAACACCTTCTCTTTCAATGGATGATAATACGCGCGATAGCGGCATTTCAACCTCCTGTAAAAGCGTTATGGCCTTAGGGTTTGATAATAGTTTTTGGTCTAAAATGGGTTTTAATTGGAGGGTAATGTCGGCATCCTCAGCGGCATATTCCTTGACAGCCATGACATCAGCATCCCTCATATTTCCCTGCTTGATCCCTTTTTTGCCTATTAAACTTTCGATCGACATAGGTTCGTAGTTTAAGTAGGACATGGCCATTGCGTCCATATTATGACGTTTTTCGGGCTCGATTAGGTAATGGGCCAACATCGTATCATAGATATCCCCTTTGATTTCGATGTTATAGTTGGCCAATACACTCATATCATATTTGATATTTTGGGCCACTTTTTGAATCGCTTCATTGGCGAATATTTCCTTGAATAGGTCAACTTGCTTTTGGCATTCCTCCTTGTTTTCAGGAAAGGGTACATAAAATGCTTCAGCCTTTCGGTAAGCAAATGACATGCCTACCAGCTCTGCTTCTACAACCGACAAGCTAGTCGTTTCCGTATCAAAGCAAAAGGAACTTTGTCGGGCTAAAAAACCGATCAAGGATTTGATGGCTGCTTCCCCCTGAATTAAATGATATTGATGCTTAGTGTTCTGTAGATTGTTGAAACTGAAATCAGTTGGCTCACTAACGCTCTCCTCTATACTTCCGTGAACTTCAGCAGTTTGCGGCGTTGAAGATACGGCAAACATATCCATTTGATTTGAATCCTTCTTGGGCGCCAATTTAGGTTCTGCGCTGGGCGCTGGACTTTCCTCTCCTAAAATTCTTTTCCTTAATGTTCTAAATTCTAACTCGTCCAATAGGGGTTCTAAAAGGGCGCGATTAGGAGGCGTGGCCTTTAATTTTTCCTCTTCGTATTCGATGGGAACCTCACATAGGATCCTTGCAAGGTGTTTGGATAAGATTCCTTGCTCCCTGAAATTGATCAAGTTCTCTTGTAATTTTCCTTTTAACAGATCGGTGTTTTCTAGTAAATTCTCCAAAGACTCAAATTCTTCCAATAGTTTTTGTGCCGTCTTTTCACCGACCCCCGGAATTCCAGGGATATTATCCACGGCATCTCCCATGAGGCCAAGCATGTCGATGACTTGGTCTACATTTTTTATGTTCCAACGTGCGCAAACCTCTTTGGGACCTAGTACTTCTACCCCCTTTCCCATGAAAGCGGGTTTATACATTTTGATTCGTTCTTCTACTAATTGGCCATAATCTTTATCAGGCGTCATCATGTAAACGACAATTTCCGGATTTTCTTTCACTGCTTTTTTGGCAATAGTCCCGATCACATCATCCGCTTCATAACCATCTAAGATTAAAATGGGAATGTCGAGTGCTTCTACCAAGCGCTTTACATAAGGAATCGCAATGGTGATGTCTTCTGGTTGCTTCTCGCGCTGAGCTTTGTATGGGGTATATTCGATGTGTCGAAAAGTAGGAGCGGGGGTATCAAAGGCAACGCCTAAATAATCAGGCTTTTCTTTTTGAATAACTTCTAAAATGGTATTAGCAAAGCCAAAAACGGCACTGGTATTGATTCCTTTTGACGAAATTCTGGGTGTTTTAGCAAATGCAAAATGAGCTCGATAAATGAGTGCCATTGCATCAAATAGGAATAATTTTTTCATAGAATTTAACTAAATTTGTGGGGCTTTACCTTTGAGTAAAGATATGAAAAAAATGATCGAATATGAACTTAGCTGAACTCCGAATCAATTATCAAAAAGGAGAATTACTGGAATCTTCTGTGGATAAAAATCCTTTTGAACAATTTAAAAAATGGTTTTCTGAGGCCAAAGCTAGTCAGGTGCCTGAACCCAACGCCATGCATGTAAGCACCATAGGTGAAAATGGGATGCCCAATGGACGTATTGTATTATTGAAAAATGTTGGTGAAGGATTTTCATTCTATACGAATTACCAATCAAGTAAAGGTGAGTCATTGAATAAGCATCCTCAGGCATGTATCACTTTTTTTTGGGCCGAATTAGAACGCCAAATTCGAATTGAAGGGATAACTCAAAAGGTAGATTCAGCCACGGCTGAAATATATTTTAAAAATAGACCTCGTGCCTCACAAATAGGCGCTTGGGTTTCAGAACAAAGTTCTCGCATCGAATCACGTGATGTTTTAGAATTGGCATTTAAGGAATTGGAGGCCAAGTATGAAGGTCAGGAAGTTCCCAAGCCACCCCATTGGGGAGGTTATGAATTGATTCCCTCTTATTTTGAATTTTGGCAAGGACGTACTTCTCGTTTGCATGATCGGGTGATCTATGAATTAAGCGAGGGGGGAATTTGGAAAATCGGCCGACTAGCACCTTAAAGTCAACTAAATAAATTCGTTACTTGCATCGTCTTTTGGCTTTGAAAGCCTTCGCCATATTTCACCCCTATTTTATGGCCCATTTCTTGGGCTCTCGCTTGAATGAAAGATAGGAAATCAGGACTCGAAATGTAGGAATTGGGTTCTTTGGAGGTTGGATCAAAAAATTGACTTTTAAAAGCTCGAATCGATTGTTCTTTCGTTTCCCAATGTTCCGTGATGTCGATCACAAAATCTGGCTCTAAATATCGGTCTTGAATATAATGATATACATGTTTGGGACGCCATGCAGCTTGCTCCGATTTCGAATGGGAATCAATCGTGTGAATCATTCGAAGCCCTGATAAAAAACAGGCATCAATGGCTAATTTAGCTCCTTTTCCATGGTCAGGATGTCTATCTTCGAGTGCATTGGCTAGCACAATTTCAGGCCTATATCGCCTGATTACTTCCATTAAGATTAATTGGCTTGCCTGATCATTTTGGAAAAAACCATCTGCTAATCCTAAATTTTCTCTAGCATGTAATCCTAAGATTTTTGTCGCATCATTCGACTCCTGCAAACGAATTTCAGGAGTTCCTCTGGTTCCCATTTCACCTCTTGTAAAATCGACAATCCCTACTTTTTTTCCTTGAGCAATGTAGGAAAGAATGGTTCCTGAGCAACTTAATTCCGCATCATCTGGATGAGCGGCCATCACCAAAATATCAAGTTTTATATCCATATCAATGAATTCTTAAACGTCTTCCGGCTCGAATCGTTGACGATAATCGCAAACCATTCAATCTGGCTAATTTAGAAACGGACATTCCAGCCCTTTGTGCAATCGAATACAAGGAATCTCCATTGCGAACTCTAGTCCAAGCTTTACGTCTTGTTCTGATTTTTTCTCCAACACTACCATATTCGTTTCTGAGTGATAATGCTCGTGTATTAAATGTCTGAGCTGTAATCAATAAATGGTCAGAAAGAGGCTCACCCGTACCAAAATTAAATACTTGATTGGGGTTAAATGGATTCCCTTCAAAACGAGTCTCAAAATGCAAATGAGAACCGGTACTTCTTCCTGTATTTCCGCCTAAACCTATTTCATCCCCAGCTTTGACAAAGGTTCCTGCTTCTAAAGATTGCTTGGAAAGGTGACCATAAAGTGTTTCTAAACCATTATAATGTCTGACAACCATAAACTTTCCATATCCTCCCCAGTCGACACTGGCCATCCGCACAATTCCATCAAAGGCTGAATAAACTGGGTAACCCGTTTCTAAATCGAGATCAACTCCCGCGTGTAATCGGCCCCAACGAGGCCCAAATGGACTTGTTTGTTTGACTGAGGCTAAAGGTGCTGACCAATTTTTGCCTGCGGCCAAATTATACAATTCTAAATCGATGGGTTCGTCGAAATCCTTGGCATTGATGTCATAAGGATCTATACTTTGCGTATCCCAAATCGAATAATATGAGGCAACGGAAACAAAATCTTCACTTCCTTCCGGTGCATTTTCTTCTTCGATTTCCACTACCAAGGCTTCCCCTTCGTCGATCGACGTCGTGTCAAAATTACTGATGGTCGGGTTAATGACTTTTAAAGGCTCATATTTTCGCTCTTGCATTTCAGAACCTCCAATGGCCGTAGATCCGGATTCAGATTCTGTTCTAAATTGTAAAGGGGGTAATTCGTCTAAATCACTCTTTTTACTCTGTTCTTGATAGAGCTGTGCCTGACTTTTATATTCAATTTTGGTGTTCTTTTTAAATAATTTTCTCTCCTGTGCTTTGGATAAAAAGCAAGGAAATAAAAAGATTGCCGCTAAAAATATCGTCTTTAAATTCATCAAAATGATTAATGTAATTGATTGGAGGCCAACCACCTTTCCGCGTCTAATGCTGCCATGCAACCTGTTCCAGCTGCCGTAACGGCTTGTCGGTACGTTGAATCTTGCACATCTCCACAAGCAAATACGCCTTCCACATTGGTCCGAGTACTTCCTTTTTCTGTGATTAAATATTCTTGATCATCCATGGCTAACACACCTTTGAAAATGGACGTGTTGGGTTGATGGCCAATGGCTACAAAAAATCCCGTTAAGGCAATTTCTTCCGTAGCTCCACTGACCCTATTTTTCAAACGGATACCTGTTACGCCTGTCGAATCCCCTAGGATTTCTTCGGTCTCTGAGTTCCAATGAATTTCAATTTTGGGATTATTTTTAACCCGATCTTGCATGATTAAAGAAGCTCTCATTTCATCCCTGCGCACAATCATGTGGACTTTGGTACATAAATTAGCCAAATAACTGGCTTCTTCTGCGGCTGTATCTCCCGCTCCCACCACGGCAACGATTTGATTTCGATAGAAAAATCCATCACAAACAGCACAGGCTGAAACGCCTAAACCATTGTAAGTAGTTTCTCCTTCTAGGCCAAGCCACTTCGCTGATGCACCAGTGGCTATAATGATGGAATCTGCTTCAATTTCATCTCCATTGTCAATCCAAACTTTTTTCGGTTGGGATGTAAAATCTACTTTTTCCGCTAATCCGTGACGAACATCCGTTCCAAATCGCTTGGCTTGATTTTCTAAATCAATCATCATGGTTGGACCATCCACGCCGGTCGGATATCCAGGAAAATTATCTACTTCAGTGGTTGTGGTTAACTGGCCTCCTGGTTGGCCTCCCATGTACATAACAGGATGCAAACCTGCACGAGAAGCATAAATAGCAGCTGTATAACCTGCAGGACCCGAACCTATAATTAAACACTTGATTTTTTCTGACATAAACTTTGAAATTGAGGCAAATAAATAGCTTGTAAAATTCGGCAAAACTCAGCAGATTCCCAAACGATGTTTTATTATCAATAATTATTACTTTTGCTTAAACCTCTTTCTAACGAATGAAAAAGAATAATATTACCTCAAACCTTACTTTCTGGGTTCTCCTTTCCATTGTTATTGGTGTTATTGTAGGTCATTTTAGACCTGACATTGCGCTATACCCTGTATTTGACAAGAAAATTAATTACTCCTTGCTGGGAACCGAAATTAGTTTTGGTCCTTCTTTAAGTGAGATGTTTAGTGGGATATTTATCAGTTTAGTCAAATTATTTATCCATCCGATCATTTTCTTGACCATCAGTTTGGGAATTGTTAACATGGGCAATTTGAAAAAGGTAGGTCGTGTAGGTGGAAAGGCCTTATTGTATTTTGAAGTCATTACGACTCTGGCATTGGTGATAGGGTTGGCGGTTTCTAAAATACTCCAACCAGGAATCGGGGTCATTCGGGATGATGTGGCCGGTGGTGATATTTCAAAGTATACTCAAAAAGCCGCAGATTTTAGTTGGCTCATGTTTTTAAAAGAAAATTTCACGATCCAAGTATTGATTTTCTCTTTGATTTTTGGAGTCCTTTTAACTTTCATTACTCGAAAGGCAAAAATGATTTCTGGCATGCACCAAGCCTCGGATTGGGTTTTTAAGGGTTTACATGTTATCATGTATTTAGCTCCTTTGGGTGCCTTGGGTGGGATGGCCTTTACGATTGGAAAGTTTGGGATTCATTCTTTATTGCCCCTAGCTAAATTGATGATTTCAGTGTATGTGACGATGGGAATATTTGTTTTTATCGTTTTAGGCTTTGTGATGCGTAGTTGCGGCGAACGAATTTGGAGCTTTTTGAAATTCATTAAAGAAGAATTATTAATTGTATTAGGTACTTCTTCATCCGAAGCAGCTTTACCGTCGCTGATGAAAAAATTAGAGAAAATGGGCTGTTCAAAATCGGTCGTTGGCCTTGTCGTTCCAGCCGGATATTCTTTTAATTTAGATGGAACTAGTATTTATTTATCCATGGCTACTTTGTTTTTAGCTCAGGTATATGGCATTGATTTATCCTATGGCCAATTGTTGACCATCATTGGAGTTTTAATGGTGACGAGCAAGGGCGCCGCCGGAGTGACTGGCAGTGGATTTGTGGTGTTGGCTTCGACGCTGACCGCACTCCAAGTGATACCTTTGGAGGGTTTAGCGCTTTTGTTGGGGGTAGACCGATTTATGTCAGAGGCCCGCGCCATCACTAATTTTATTGGCAATGGAGTAGCCACGGTTTGGATTGCTAAGCATGAAAAAGAATTTGTCGCACCCGTAGCTGAAATTAAGGATTAGGCTTCATCCAATCTTCCCGCAATTTGATTTGCTTTCTTGAAGGTAAAATAAGTTCATTAATGGATTTTCTACTAGCTTGAATCGTAAACTGAAACGGGGCGGCTAATTTGAATGTTTCAAATCCACCCTTGTCGTTTGATCGCGCGATTTCTAAGGTAAGTAAATCACCCGCTTTTATATTTGATAATACTTGTTGGGTGTTTTTGACAAAATTAGGTAGGTCAACGGGCAATTGGTTCACGGAGACTAGTTCGTCTTTAGCTTTTAAATGGAGTTCATTTCCAAAGGCATTAATTCCTAACTCACTACCTATAAACGCCCGTTTCGTTTCTGAATTTATATTAAGTGTTTGATAATCAAATCCTAACGTTTTAACGGTATCTTTTTTATTGGGATCAATTTCATATCCTATGCTATTGAGCCAGTCATTTAACGGAATTTTTTTGTTTCCTGCCACATAGTTATTGAAGTATTCTTTTAGGCTAGGGAATTTAGTTACTTGGATTAATTGATCAAATAATTCATCGTCTTTAAAGGATTTATTGGGACCATAAATTTTAGCTAAATCTTGCATCATTTGTTGGGTTCCATACGCACCATTGGACTCTTTTCTCAACAATAAATCTAGCCCAAAACCCAATAAAGCTCCTTTTTGGTATACATTGCTATATTGATCTTTATACGTATCTAAGACCTTTTTACTCATTTCGGTGAAGGGAATTTTATCGTCAAATTGCATTTGCATCGTCTCCCATTTCTCTTGGATCGTTTGCATGAATTGAGGTAATTTTATGAGCCCATATTTCAATTGCATGTGATGGGCAGCATACTCAGTTAGACCTTCATATAGCCATAAATGCTTGGACATTTTGGGTTGGTTAAAATCAAAATTTCCTATCTCCTCCGAATGAATGTTTAAAGGGGTTACAATGTGGAAGAATTCATGGGCACAAATGTCTAAAATCGTCTGGCCTAAACCTGAAATATCTCCCTCAGGTAAATAGTAAAATGAAGATTTAGCGTGTTCTAGGGCACCATAACTACCATTTTTCAGGTTGTCCGACAGAATGATTAAAAATGCATAACGCTGAATCGGTAAGTTACCTCCCAAATAGTTTTTTTGCGCTTCTAAAAGCGGCTTGATTTTTTGTGCTATTTCCTCTGCGATTATGGTTTTGTTGGGTGTAAATAAGGAAATAACGATTTCTACGTTTCCGATTTTTAGAATAGTCGTATCAGGTTTCGCATACATGAAGGGGGAATCTACGATTTCATAGTATGAATTTGCCTTGAAAATATCTTGAGTGGGACTGCTTTTAAGGTCGCTTTTCAAGGATGAAGTTCCCACCATAAATGTGGGTTTATTAATTTCTAACTCGATTTTATTCTTTTCAAATCCTTTGAAATAGCCTAAAAATCCATGCGTATTTAAGGCAAACAAAGTATCTTTTTGGAAGGAAGTCCCCGCGGGTTCAAATACATATTCGCCGTCAATTTCCGGGCTATCCCAAGTATCGTCTACTTGGTAGGTAATGCGAGTTAATTTAACAGCATTTTTAATTTGGTATTGATTTACATTCTTTTTTACGACCGATAAACTTTTTCCTTGCGCATCAAAAGCTTGAAAATCGCTTATATATCTCCCAAAGTCATAATTCGCATACGTTCCGGGAACGATTTTAGGGAAGAAAAAGTCAATTTGGTCTTCCTTGAATTTGGGCGTTTTTACTTGGACACTTAATTTATCGTGGGTGAGTTTATTCAAATCAATGGAATAAACGATGGTATTTTGTCCAGATAAATAAACGCTGATGAATAGGAACGAAGCGATGAATAGATATCGAACGTTTTTAATTTTTGTAATTGATGGCATCTTTGGGGTCTATTTTTTTAATAAATAAAGTAGGTATAGTTATGGTTAGGGCTACTAAAAGACATGTTCCTACATTGACATATATCCAGGTAGGTGTATCCCAAAGGATGGGTACGGAGGTCATATAGTAATTTTCTGGATCTAACGGGATCAGTTTATAGGTATATTGAATGTAGCAAAAAATGATGGCAATTAAATTGCCGATCAGCAATCCTCTAAGCAAAATAAAGAATCCGTTCCACCAAAAAATGGTTCTTATTTGTTTTTGAGAGCTACCTAACGCTTTTAGTAAACCGACCATAGGAATTCTTTCCATGATTAATACCCAAAGCGTGGCGATGAGGTTAAAGCAAGCAACTATTAGCAGAAGAGAAATAAAGATGACAATGTTGCGGTCCAACATATTCATCCAGTCAAATAGGGATGGGTATAATTCTATGATGGTCTCTAATTTCCATTCGGTCGGTAAATCCTTTTCTAAATAATAGGCTGATTGGTTCAAATCCACTCCTTTTTTAAGAATGACTTCATAACTACCTAGGGAATCTGCGCTCCAACCATTCATTTTCCGAACCCAATCTAGGTCAGCTAGGATAAAAATTTTATCTAATTCATCTAATCCCGTTTCATAAATTCCGGTTACTTTAACTTTTCTAGGCCGCTCGGGTTGGCTCAAAAAGTACAAAATTAGACTTTGATTCATGCTGATTTTTAATTGCTTGGCAAGAATCTGGCTAATGATGACATCCTGTGAATTTTTTAAATAGGGGAGACCTTTGATTAGATTGTTTTTGATTTGAGCATGTGGCATATCCTGGCCAATTCCTTTGATGACAATTCCGGCAAGTCCTGTTTTGCCAACAAGGATACCTGGTTTTTGAATGTGGGATTGAATATGATTGATGTAGGGTAGCTGAGCGACCGACTTTTCCCACGCCATATTTTTATAAATGGGACTTTCTGAAATCGAATGATTGCCACTCAATTTACTGACACGTATATCTCCCGAAAAACTTGTTAATTTTTCTTGAATGGCTGATTTGAACCCAAATAGAATTGAAAAAGCAATCAGAATAATGCTAATGCCTAATGATATCGTTCCTACGCCAACCCACGTGACGGTCTTAGAAAATGAAGTTTCTTGCGTATTTCTAATCCGACGAGCTACGAATAAGGGAAAATTCATTTTTAATTCACAAGTTTATAATGCTAAAAAAATATCAGATATTTGACCTGATAATTTAACACGCAAAGAAAATGCTATTGATTCGATTCTACAAGCTAATCTTATTATTGTTCATTTTTTATTCCTTGCCGGCACAGCAGACAGGCAATCCTATGCCAGGAGCCTATTCCACAAGATCCTACGTGCATTTATTGAAGAATAAAAAAGTAGCCCTTGTGGTGAATCACACTTCCGTTATTTTAAAGACACATTTGGCGGATAGCTTGTTGGCCTCCGGCGTTCAAGTCACTAAAATTTTTGCTCCAGAGCATGGATTTAGAGGAAGTGCAGATGCGGGGGCACATGTGGACGATAGTGTTGATCAAAAAACGGGATTGCCCATTATTTCCTTATACGGAACACATAAAAAACCGACCCCGGATGACTTGAAAAATGTAGATATCGTTGTTTTGATATTCAGGATGTAGGTGTTCGATTCTATACCTATAGTTCTACGCTTCATTATGTCATGGAGGCCTGTGCTGAAAACAAGGTTCCATTGCTCATTCTAGATCGCGCTAATCCCAATGGACATTATGTCGATGGCCCCGTTTTAGATCGTCAATTTGCCTCATTTGTGGGCCTAAATCCTATTCCAATTGTTCACGGTTGTACGATGGGCGAATTAGCGAAAATGATTAACGGCGAAGGTTGGTTAGCGAATCAAGTGGTTTGTGATTTGAAAGTGATTCCCGTGCAGAATTACGCGCATGATGCTATTGTGCACATAACGATTCCCCCATCTCCTAATTTGCCAAATGATCAATCCATTGGTTTATATCCTTCACTTTGCCTGTTTGAAGCGACGCCTGTCAGTATAGGCCGAGGAACAAATACGCAATTTCAGGTGGCTGGCCTTCCGTTGGAAGGTGCTGGTGATTATCATTTTACCCCTGTGCCTATGGCGGGAGCGATGGATCCTCCTCAAAAGGGTAAACTTTGTTTTGGGTTTAATTTGACAACAATACCGGTGCGCCAATTAGGATTCAGTTTAAAGTACTTGCTTTATTTTTTCAACAAGATGGGTAAAAACGAAAGCTTCTTTTCAAGCCCATCTTTTTTCGATAAGTTGGCCGGTACAGATACTTTACGCAAGCAAATGCTAGCGGGCCAAACGGAAGCTCAAATTCGTGCTTCTTGGGAACCCGCTTTGAAAGTCTATTCGCAAATGCGTTTACGTTATTTATTATACCATTAGATTTTTCTAAAGGAATAATCGGTTTTTGACTTAAATTTCCGACCTTTGCTGTTTATTTTTTATCAATTCGTATGGCGGAAAAGATTATTATCCTTGACTTTGGTTCTCAGGTAACACAGTTAATTGCTCGGCGAGTACGAGAAATTAAAGTGTATTGCGAGATACATCCTTATAACAAAATCCCAGTTTTAGACGATTCCGTGAAAGGGATTATTTTGTCAGGTAGCCCTTGTTCGGTTCGTGATGCAAATTCGCCTAGTGTTGATTTGAGCTTATTTGGTGATCGGCCTATTTTGGGTATTTGTTATGGAGCTCAATTATTAGCTCATTTGGGAGGTGGATCTGTGCAGGCGTCTGCGCATCGAGAATATGGAAGGGCGCATATGGATTCTAAAAAATCAAGTGCCTTATTGAATGGATTATCAGCAAAAAGCCAGGTATGGATGTCTCATGGGGATACCATCATGGATTTGCCAAAGGAATATGAGGTGATTGGAAGTACCGAAACGGTGCGTGTCGCCGCATTTTCACATACATCAAAACCGATATTTGGGATACAATTTCATCCTGAGGTTACACATTCCACAGAGGGAAGTGAATTGATTAAGAATTTTGTGGTGGGCATTTCTGGATGTGCACAAACATGGACTTCCGATTCCTTTGCTGAAACGACCATTGCCGCTTTAAAGGAGAAGTTGGGAAATGATAAAGTTGTTTTAGGTTTATCAGGGGGAGTGGATAGTTCGGTGGCGGCCGTTTTATTGCATCGGGCGATTGGTAAAAATCTGTATTGCATTTTTGTCGACAATGGATTATTGCGTAAAAATGAATTTGAACAGGTATTGGAATCGTACCATACCTTGGGATTAAATGTGAAGGGCGTTAATGCAAAAAAGCTTTTTTATGATGCGTTAGCTGGACTTTCAGATCCTGAAGAAAAACGTAAGGCGATAGGGAAAACGTTTATTGACGTTTTTGATCAAGAATCCCATTTGATCGAAGGGGTTTCATGGTTAGGCCAAGGAACTATTTATCCAGATGTCATTGAAAGTGTAAGTATAAATGGTCCTTCGGCGACGATAAAATCACATCATAATGTGGGTGGATTACCCGATTTCATGAAGTTAAAGGTCGTAGAACCTTTGAATACTTTATTTAAAGATGAAGTTCGGCTGGTCGGCAAGACTTTAGGCGTACCCCAAGAAATTTTAGGTCGTCATCCTTTCCCTGGACCAGGATTGGCCATTCGTATTTTAGGGGATATTACTCCTGAAAAAGTGGATATTTTACAAAAGGTAGATGCGATTTTTATTAATGGCTTGAAGCAAGATGGTCTTTATGACCAAGTTTGGCAAGCGGGAGCGATATTATTACCTGTCCAATCGGTCGGTGTCATGGGCGACGAACGTACCTATGAGCAGGTTGTGGCCTTGCGTGCTGTGACAAGTTTGGATGGAATGACGGCAGATTGGTGCCATTTGCCCTATGAATTTTTAGGCCGGATTTCCAATGAAATCATTAACCAAGTCAAGGGAGTGAATCGAGTGGTGTATGATATTTCGTCTAAACCCCCGGCTACTATTGAGTGGGAGTAGTTTTTTTAGGTAATAAGTATTAAGTAATTATTAATCAATTTTCAACCTCTATTTCAGGATAAGACACTGTTACCTAATACCTATTACCTTATTACCTTTTACCTAATACCTCTTACCTAATACCTTTTACCTAATACCTCTTACCTAATACCTAATACCTCTTACCTAAAACCTTACCGTGTACAGTTCTGCTAAATACAGAATGGTTTCAGTTGCTTTTTGCATATCCTGGACGGAAACCCATTCTTCTTTGCTATGAAATGCATGTTCGCCCGCAAAGATATTGGGACAAGGCAATCCCATAAAAGTTAACCTGGAACCATCTGTACCCCCACGAATGCTCGTCGTTTCCGGTGATAATCCTGCTAATTTCATCGCTTCCATCGCTAATGAAATGCACAATGGATGATCTTTTAAGATTTCATTCATGTTGCGATATTGCTCTGTCTGAATAAAATCCACTTGGCTATTTGGATAATTTTTTAATACGTTAAAGGTGATTTCTTTGAGTAAACTCCCGTACTCAATCAATTTTAATGTATCAAAATCCCTCAAAATAAAGTCTATTTGAGCTTCTTCGACATGTCCTTGGATGTCTACCGGATGAATAAATCCTTCCATTTTTTCGGTGGTTTCTGGGCTGAGATATTCTTTTGGAAGGTTTGAGATGATTTCAGCAGCTATTTTTATGGCGCTTTCCATTCTGCCCTTGGCAAATCCTGGATGCTGAGAAATGCCTTTGATTTTAATGGTAAATCCATCCGCAGAAAATGTTTCATTTTCTAGGTGTCCACGCTTCTCGCCGTCCAACGTATACCCATATACGGCATTTATTTTTTGAATGTCGATATGATCCGTTCCTCGGCCTACCTCTTCATCAGGGGTAAATACGATGGATATTGGGCCGTGTTGGACACTGGGATTTTTCTGCCAAAAAGCCACCGCATCCATGATTTCCGCAACTCCTGCCTTATTATCTGCCCCTAATAAAGTTGCGCCACTCGCCGTAATAATATCATTGCCGATTTGTTCTTGTAAATCGGGATGTTCATTTAATCGGATGATCACAGTAGGGTCATCGGGTAAAATAATGTCTTCCCCTTGGTAATTTGGATGTATGATAGGTTTTACCCCAAAACCAGAACAATCGGGGGAAGTATCCATATGGGCACAAAAACAGATCGCTGGGACATCTTTTGATACATTCGATTCCAGGTGTGCATAGACATATCCATATTCATTCGTATGCGCATTGGAAATTCCTACATCTTGAAGCTCTTTGACTAAAAGCACTGCCAAATCTTTTTGTTTTTCCGTACTTGGACTCGAGGTCGATTTGGGGTCAGATTGTGTGTCAATTTTCACATAGGTAAGAAATCGATCCTTTGAACTAAATGAGTAGTCAGAAATAATTTGTGGTAAATGCATCATAAAATCAAATATTTTTGAAATATCTTTAGAAAAAATTGTGTTAATTAAATTTATTTTTACTGGATTCATAAAGGTACTTAACCTTTCAAAATAACGTATTATCTTAGTAGTTCGATTTCGAAATTTCACAAATACTTTTTGAAATTGTCAACTAGTTGCCATTATACTATTAACACTATGTCTCAAAATTCGGTTATCAATTTAGACGGTCAATCCTTTGAGTTGCCAACATTTGTAGGTTCTGAAAATGAAAAAGCGATCGACATTGCTAAGCTTCGTGATTTATCTGGTTATGTCACCTACGATCCAGGTTACAAAAACACAGGAGCAACGAAAAGTGCGATTACCTATTTAGATGGTGAGGAGGGAATTTTACGGTATAGGGGTTATAGTATTGAAGAATTGGCCGACAAATCTACTTTTTTAGAAGTGGCTTATTTATTGATCCATGGTGAATTGCCGACTATAACTCAATTGGATTCATTTGAAAGTGAAATAAAAAAATACATGATTTCAAATGAGGCTTTGAAAAAGATCGCTGATGCTATTCCAAATTCAGTTCATCCCATGGCTGAAATAGCAAGTTTAGTGGGTCTTATGTCCGCTTTTCATTCTACTGAAGAGGCGGGAGATGACGAAAAAAATATGATGCGCTTGATGGCTACATTGCCCATCATGGCGATCTGGAATTATAAAAAAGGCTTAGGTCAAGATGCGAATCAACCTGATACTTCGTTGGATTATTGTTCTACATTTTTACAATTGATGTTCGCAAAACCAGGTGAAGCTTTTACAGGAGATCCTGTCGTATCCAAAGCCTTAAATAAATTATTAATTCTGCACGCAGATCATGAGCAAAATTGCTCTACGTCTACGGTTCGTTTGGTTGGGTCTTCTCAAGCCAATGTTTTTGCTTCAATTTCAGCCGGAATTCAAGCACTTTCTGGTCCTTTACATGGGGGTGCAAACCAAGAAGTAATTGAGATGTTAGAAGCTATCAAGGCCGATGGAGGAGATACAGATAAGTACATAGCTATGGCTAAGGACAAGGCATCAGGATTTAGATTGATGGGTTTTGGACATCGTGTGTATAAGAACTTTGACCCAAGAGCTAAAATCATAAAAAAAGCTGCTGACGATGTTTTAAAAGCATTGGGAGTGAATGATCCTGTTTTATCTATCGCACAGCATTTAGAAGAAGCAGCCTTAAATGATGATTATTTTGTAGCCAGAAAATTATACCCTAACGTTGATTTCTATTCTGGAATAATTTACAGGGCTTTAGGGATACCGACCAACATGTTTACCGTGATGTTCGCAATCGGTCGTCTACCTGGTTGGTTAGCTCAATGGAAAGAATTAAAGACTAATAAAGAGCCTATTGGCCGACCAAGACAAATTTATACCGGATATACTTCGCGTGCATTTGTCGACATCGCCCACCGATAAAATAAGTAAAATATACAGTGGAAAAGCTCTTTGTGAAAAGGGCTTTTTTGTTTTATCCACGACTGAATAGCCTTTCTGTATGATTTCATCCATATTAAAAATTTCAATTCTTTTATTTGTCTTTCAATTACAAACCTTTGAAGTTTCAGGCTTTGGGAAAAGGCAAACAGGTAATGCCACGTTTTACAATAGCCGATTTTGGGGTACTAAAACGACTAGTGGGGAAAAATACAATCCCTATCTATTTACAGCAGCGCATCGGTATTTTCCATTAGGATCATGGGTGGAAGTGAGCTTTCCAAAAACTAATAAATCGACTGTTGTTCGGGTCAATGACCGCGGTCCATATCGAAGAGGTGCGATTATTGACATTTCAATGGCTGCTGCCAAGGATATAGGATTGATCTCTTTCGGAGTTTCTCATGTGTCTATTCGATTGATTCCTGATATTGAAATCACAGATTCTTTGCGTTCTGCTTGGTTTAAAAGAGACTCAGTAAACGTTAGCTTACACCCATTTCAGGTGAAAAAAGTTTTCAAAAAGAAAAAGAAGCGAGGTAGAAAAAAATCTAGGGCAAAATAATTTCAATTCTTCTATTGGCCTTTCGCTGCTCGATACTTGCATTTTTAATCTTGGGCTTAGTATTTCCAAATCCCTTTGTTACTATACGAGAAGATTCAATGCCATGATTCACAAGAAAAGTTTTGACGGATAAGGCTCTTCTTTCAGAGAGTTTTACATTGGATATCGAATTTCCTACTTCATCTGTATGTCCATGTATTTCAATGTGTTGATGAATATTATTTGAAAGAAATTCGACTAAATTCTTTAAACTAAGCGGTACTTCAATCGGTAAGTCCGATTGGTTTATTTTGAATTGAATGTCTTCAAAACTTAACTCGAAAAATTGTGCTGGCTTTAATGTGAGGATCTCCGGTTTAGGGGTGAATGGTTTTTTAATCCAACAATAATCTGGGATGATTACGCTGTGAATCTGAAGATCTTGGTTGGGATCACCCACTTTTTTGGAGATAAAATACTGATTTTCGAGAATAGCTTCAGAAAACCCTGCTTCGTTGGACGGGCTATTGATCTCATAAATGGGTACTGATTTAGACCAAATACCTTCATAAACTAAACTTTGATGGAAATCTAAACCCCCTAATCCCCCTTTCTGATTGCTAGCAAAAACTAATATGTCCTTGGATTGGATAAAATAGGGTCCTTGCTCATCTTCCGTGGTATTGATTTCTTCACCCAGGTTTTTTGGTTGACCCCAATTTCCGTCTCCATCTATTCTCGAAAGCCAAATATCTCTTTTTCCCTGTCCGCCAGGTCTATCGGATGAAAAGAACAACATTTTGCCATCGGAACTTAATTGGGGTTGGCCTTCCCAATCATGCGAATTTATTTTATATCCTAAATTTTTTGGCCTAGTCCAAGATCCTTCTACCCATTGACACATATATAAATCGCAACCGCCAAATGAGTTTGGATAATCGCAGCCTGAAAAAATCATGGTTTTGCCATCTTTAGAGAGCGTAGGCGTACCTTCATTATTTTCTTGATTGAGCTCTTCTATGGGCCATGGGGCTTCAAATTTCTGGCCATTCCATTTTGATACAAAGATTTCTTCATCAGAATTGAGGGCTTTCCTGACCGTTAAAAACAGTTCTTTTCGGCTAGCTGAATACGTGGGAAAGTATTGAGTTCTATAAATGTTCAGTTCTTTTATGGGAACTGGGACGATTGGAATACTATCCCTTTCGGATAAAAACGAAAACAATGGGATGATCCAGAGTCCAATCATTTTAGGGAATTTGAAGAAACTTGTGGGTTTGTATCGAAATTTTCCAATGTGGATTGGATTTAACAAATTCAACGATTATTGAATTCATTTCTGCCTGTTTTGACCATTCCGGTTGCAAATATAATACTGCATTTACAGGCATTTTTGGCTCATAATCTTGAGCCCAAGCAATATCTGATTTATGAAAAATGACAATTTTCAACTCGTCAACTTGCGAAAAAATCATTGAATTAGCTTCTTTGAATTTTTTGGGTGAGAAGCAAATCCAGTCCCAAGTTCCCGTTACGACCTCACATACCCCTGATGTTTCAATGTGCGTATTGAATCCTGCTTCCTTGAACGCTTCAGTTAAGGGACCCAAATCATGCATTAAAGGTTCTCCACCCGTAATGACAACAATTCGCCCAGGAAATTGTAACGCGTCTTTAACTAAGCTTCCAACTGTTTTTTTAGGGTGAGTGTCTACTGGCCATGATTCTTTCACATCACACCAATGGCAACCTACATCGCATCCTCCCAACCGAATAAAATAGGCGGCATGTCCTTGATATTTACCTTCTCCTTGAATCGTATAAAAAGATTCCATGACAGGATATTCAAAAACATCTCTTTTTGCAACTGATTTTATATCTTTGGTATTGAATTCCATTTTAAATTTAAATTCCTAGTAAAATTAAGAGTTGATTTGTAATTTAACTAATTAGAAATCGTTCTAACGTTTAGAATCATTTTTTTAAATAGATTATTTCCCATCATGCACGGATTTCGTTTCTTTTCAATTCTCTTTTCCTGCCTACTTTTATGGGCCGGAATGAGTAGTTGTTGGTCCGCTAGATGTCCAAGAGAAACTTGCCGTGTGCGTGTTGAGCATAGGCATGGGGAATCTTATTTTAGACCTAGGGAAGCATTTTCTTGGATGTGGACCCCGCGATATAAGCATGTAAGAACCCCTAATTATGCTTTAATGGGGGCGCAAGGTATACAAAAGAAAAAAGTTTGGTATCGATTCTTAAGTCGAAATCCAAAAATAACTACCCAAAATCCTCGAAAATAAATGCCAAGAATAATCGTTGGTTCTGGGGTGGTTAATCAAATCCCATTAGATTGGGAGGGTAACTTTGAGCGCATTTTAGACGTAATTCAGGAAGCCCAACATTTCCACATTTCAATCTTATGTTTACCTGAGCTATGTTTAACGGGTTACGGTTGCGAGGATCAGTTTTATTCATCGTTTACGGAAGAAAAAGCATGGTCCTATTTGAATAAATTAATTCCACATACTTCCGGTATTACGGTGTTTGTCGGACTTCCGCTACGTTTTTCTGGAAAACTTTATAATGTTTCAGCCTGTATTTCCAACAAAAAATTGGTTGCTTTAATTCCTAAGCAGCATTTGGCCAACGATGGAGTCCATTATGAGGCTCGTTGGTTTTCTCCTTGGCCTGCTGGTCAAAGAAACCATATGGGTAAAGATGGCCTTGAAATTCCAATTGGTGATTATCGTATTGAAATTGGCCATGGGATTTTAGTGGGGGTAGAAATATGCCAAGATGCTTGGGAGGGTGAAAATCGCCCAGCAAATTCCTTGGGTCAACGTGGTGTTTCGTTGATATGTAATCCGACAGCCTCGCATTTTGCTTTTGGTAAATCACAAATTAGAAAAAGATTAGCCCTTGAAGGAGCTGAAATAATTAAGGGCGTTTATTTGTTTGCCAATTTATTGGGCAATGAATCTGGCCGAGTCATTTTTGATGGAGATGCTTACATTGCTCAGAATGGCCGAATTATAGTGGAATCCAAGCGGTTTTCATTTGCTGATTCAAATTTAATTTATTCTGCTGTAGACCTTCGGACAATATCTACCTATGCAGATGATATAATTAAATCCACAACAGAGGTTTCCGAAACGGATCAACCATTCACAGAAAATAGAATAAACCCGTGGGAAGATTCTGAATACATGAAAGAGGAGGAATTTGCTCGGGCCATATCATTAGGTCTGTTTGATTACCTGCGAAAGTCTAAATCCTTTGGATATGTGGTTTCCTTATCAGGCGGTGCAGAT
>CANIYB010000003.1 GCA_947471105.1 Cytophagaceae bacterium | reverse complement strand
TGATCAAATCATATAATTCATCGATGTAGAACTTCTGATAAATTAATTGTTGTATGCCATGAATTTGGCCATCTTCCGACGGGATTATTTTTTTACTACTGAAAATAAATATGGCTAACATCGGAGGTAAGAAAGCTGCAACTAACGGAGCTCCCATTTCTAAGCTAAAAAACGAAACTTCTCCTAGGGGTTCAGTTGACGGTAATAGAGGGGCCAACCAATGTGCTAAAAATTCATTTCCACCCGCAAAATGAGGTAAATTAATAAGGCCTCCCGCCACTGATAATACGGCTAAAATGATTAGCGGTATGGTCATCGACCATGGGGACTCATGTAAATGACTTGCTTGTTTTTCTGTCCCCCTAAATTCACCCCAAAATGTCAAAATGAACACTCTGAACATATAGAATGAGGTACAAGCTGAACCTAAAATGGCTAAACTCCACATGAGCAAATCATGATGATAGAGATGTGCTAGGATTTCATCTTTGGAGAAAAAGCCCGAGAAAGGCGGTATTCCTGAAATAGCTAAAGTTCCTAATAAAAAGGTCAAATAAGTGATGGGCATTTTTGACTTTAATCCACCCATTTTTCTAATATCTTGCTCATCAGACATGGCATGAATCACGGATCCGGCTCCTAAAAACAATAAAGCCTTAAAAAATGCATGTGTCATGACATGGAAAAATGAGGCTGAATAGGCAGATGCACCCAATCCCATAAACATGTAGCCTAATTGGGATACCGTTGAATAAGCCAACACCTTTTTAATATCGTTTTGAAATAAACCTATAATAGCTCCCAAAAGAGCCGTAGATAATCCAATCCAGCCAACAAATTGTAACACATCAGGGCTTAATTCAAAAATAACGTTCGCCCGAATGACCATATAAATACCCGCTGTCACCATGGTGGCAGCATGAATTAACGCAGAAACGGGAGTAGGACCCGCCATGGCATCTGGAAGCCAAGTAAATAAGGGTATTTGTGCTGATTTACCCATGGCTCCCACAAATAAACAAAAAGCAATAAGCCCCAAATTGTCTGGGACATCGCCATCTTGGATAGATGAAAATATCGTGGCATAATCAGTACTACCAAAGTTCTGAATCAGTAAAAATATACCGATCAAAAACCCGAGGTCTCCAATTCTGTTCATGATAAATGCCTTTCTAGCGGCATTTCCGTAACTATTTTTTTGATTCCAAAACCCAATTAATAGGTATGAACACAATCCTACGCCTTCCCAACCTATAAATAAAACGGTGAAATTTGCTCCCAAAACAAGGATCAACATGAAGAAAATAAACAAGTTTAAAAAGGCAAAAAACTTGCCAAATCCTGGGTCATGAGACATATACCCAATCGAATAAATATGAATCAATGTTCCTACGCCTGTGATTACGAGCAACATCATGATAGATAATGCGTCGATTTGGAGATCAAAAGGAATTTGCAAATCCCCCAATGTAATCCAATCGGCTAGATGTAAAATGTGAGTAGTTCCGTCAAAATTAACAAAAAGCTGTATGGATAAGATAAAAGCTACCAGGGGTGGAATTGTACCAATAATGGCTGCTAATTGCTTTGAAATGTTGGGAAATGAAAGGCCATTCACAACAAAACCAATGAAGGGTAAAAGCGGTATTAAATAAATTAAAGACATAAATGAATGTTCTGTAAAATTAATTTTTCAACTTATTGAGTATTCCTATGTCAATACTCTGAATATTTCGATAAATCATGACGATGATGGCTAAACCCACGGCCACTTCAGCCGCAGCCACTGCCATAATAAAAAATACAAAAATTTGTCCCGAGGGATCTGAGTAATAGGAAGAAAATGCAGCTAAAAGCAAATTGACAGCATTTAACATAAGTTCAATCGCCATAAATACGATGATGGCATTTCTCCGAGTTAATACACCCAAAATCCCTATACAAAATAAAGCCGAGCTTACTAAAATATAATGTGCTAAGGGGATGGTGCGAATTATGTCTGGTATGGATTGCATTGTTTTATCATTAGGCCATTAACATGGCAAAAATACGAATTAAACTTAAATATTCGGCATCTTAATTTTGCTTTACCGCTGAAATCCCTGCAATTTAATTTCAGTTAATTTTTTCTTAGTATCGATCGCAAAGTCGCCCTTTAAAATCCAATCATAATAGGATGGATCACTTTTTAATACTTCGGTCACAGATCTTCCAGAATACTTCCCAAAATTAAAAACAGGAATTCTCTCCTTATTATAAACCATACGATTGGCAAAATCAATTGAATTTGACATCGTTAATTCATGCAATTTTGACATATCATTTTGGATAGGGAAGTATTCCTTCCCATTTTCATCTTTCAATGATACCTCTTCATATCTTTTCACTTGGGCATTTAAAACTTCTAAGGTAGCTAAAACATCCGCCTCGGCCCCATGCGCGCCTATTAAGTCCTTGCCGCAATAAAACTTGAAAGCGGCTGTTAAATTTCTGGGTTCCATCAGATGAAAAATTCTTTGGGCGTCTATCAACTTCCGATTTTTCATGTCAAAATCAATGTCGTTTCGATAAAATTCTTCCACCAACATGGGTACATCGAATCGATTTGAATTAAATCCTGCCAGGTCACAACCTTCTAAAAATCCGGCCAACGATTTGGCTACTTGCTTAAATTGTGGTTCATCTTTTACATCTTCATCATAAATACCATGAACTAATGATGCTTCAATCGGGATAGGAATACCAGGGTTTACCCTTCTTGTTTTTACTTCAATCGTGCCATCTACATTTGCTTTCGCGATGGCGATCTCAACAATGCGGTCTTTGTTGACCATGACCCCAGTCGTTTCTAAATCAAAAAATGCGAGTGGCTTATTTAATTTTAATTGATGTTCCATGTACTGTCCATTTTTATGGGAACAAAGGTAGCTTATTTATTACCTTTGCCATATGAAATTTAATCCAAAGGCAATATTTTTTGATTGGGACCACACACTCTGGGATCATGACCGAAATGCTCGTGAAGTTATTTTGGATTTGGTGGATGAGTTCAATTTGACGAACACGCTTGAATCTGACCAAAATGACATTTGGAATCGTTTCAATGTGTTGAATAACCAATTATGGGATGATTATCAATCAAAAAAAATCACACAATTGGAGTTAAGAGAATCAAGATTTAAACTTTTTTTTTCAGAGTTGGGCTACGAAGGAGACTCACAGAAATTTTCTAGTGAATTTCTATATCGAACTCCCAGGAAAAAACATATGTTGGGTGGGGCATCTGAAATAATTGAAGAACTCGCACTAAAATATCCTCTTTATATACTGACCAATGGCTTTGAAGATATTCAATTTGTAAAAGTGGAGGCTAGTGGGTTAAAACATTGCTTTCAATCAATCATCACCTCGCAGGAGGTTGGTACTCAAAAGCCGGATAAAAAATTCTTTGAATATGCACTAAAAAGAGCCGATTGTTTGGCACATGAAGCGGTTATGGTGGGGGATCACCCCATTGCCGACATCCAGGGTGCGGAAAATGCAGGCATTCGAAGTATTCACTTGAATTTGAATAATGTCGACTCAACGGCTCAAATTCAAATCAAACATTTGATGGAATTACGGGATTACGTGCTTTAATTATTCAAAAAGGGACATTTGATTATCGTTCGTTTTTCGATCAAAGATCTTTTTGTCTCGAATGAATTTCTTGTTGTCTTCTAAAAATAAAATGAATTTCTCAATTTGAGTATAAAGTGGGTTGAAATCGTAGGTTTTCAAATCATAGGTTTCTACATAAACAGCGTTGAAGTCTGTGATGATGTAGTCTAAACGTTCGATCCCATATTTTTGAAGGCCTAATAAGTACAAATTTTGATGATTATTTTGAAATCGGCCTGGCTCATAAAATGATGTACTCTTTAAATCGAAAGCGATGCTGTCGCCAATTCCATCCACATAGCCATAAATTTGAGCGTTTTTGTACCTTGATTCAAGGTAAAATTGAGTTCTATATTTGCCGGGAATCAAATTTCTTGCTTGGTCAATGATCCCTTCATTGAAAAGTTCCTCGTTTTCCCCTAATGTGACAGCCCTTTCAAAATCTACTCCTTTTTGTTGGGCCTTAGTCGTCGGCTTTTTAGTTCGATTAATCCGTTCAATCAGTTCAATTTCATCCACAATAATCTTGCCGGAAGAATCTCTGGATTGACTTAGATAGAGTGAAAATGAATTTAAAAGAGTTGGATAGAGGCGATATAACATGTTCGCAATTTATCCAATTTGCAGTCGGGATACAATCTGATCGCCAATTAAATGTTGTTCCGTTATTTCTGACACATCTTCCAATTGGACATTTCCGTAAAAAACACCTTCTGGATAAACGACCATCGTGGGGCCTTTGCCACAAAAATCTAAACAACCTGATTTTTGAATTCTTATTTTACTTGTATTTCCTGATTTTGACCACTCATCTTTAAATGCTTGAATTAATTCCATTCCGTGAGCAGATCCACAGCATTTTTTGGGAGCATCCTTGTCATTGGTGCAAATAAAGACATGTTTTTCGAAGTGCATATTAATTGATTTCTAATAAGATGGGACAATGATCTGAATGTTTTATATCGGCTAAAATCGACGCATTTTTAATGGATTGAGCCATAGGTTTGCTCGCCATTAAATAGTCGATGCGCCAACCTAAATTTTTTTCTCTTGCATTTGCTCGGTAACTCCACCATGAATATTGATGCTCAAGTGCTGGATGAATCAATCGAAAAGTATCTACAAATCCACCGTTAATATAATTTTCCATCCATTCTCGCTCCTCAGGCAAGAAACCAGAGCTGTTCGCATTAGACTTAGGATTGTGAATATCTATGGCCCTGTGGCAAATATTATAATCGCCGGCTATAATCATTTTAGGGTGGGTTTTCACTAATTCATTCGTGTAAGCCTGAAAATCAGCTAACCATTCCATTTTAAATGATTGCCTTTCATCTCCACTGGATCCAGATGGCATATATACACTCATGACAGAATAGTTCTCAAAATTTACTTGGAGCACTCTTCCTTCTTGGTCGTATTTTTCAATCCCACATCCATATTGAACGGAAACAGGTTTTATTTTGGTGAAAATACCGACTCCAGAATATCCTTTTTTCTGAGCTGATTGCCAATAAACATGGTAACCTAATGATTTAATTTCGGCTAAGTCAACTTGTTCCTCTTCAGCCTTCAGTTCTTGTAGACAAATGATATCTGGATTTTCCTGAGAAAGCCAAGCGATGAATCCTTTTTGAATGGCTGCCCGAATCCCATTCACATTATAACTGATTATTTTCATGACATTTCCTCAAATAAGACTTCTGTTTTGAAGTAATGAATGACATGTGCTTTGATTAGTATCTCTTGCTCTTTTAGATTTAAAGGAGGCAAATTTTGAATTAATTCCCAATGTGGCCACCCTTCAGCATCTTTGCCATCTAATGAATAGAATCCACTATAGCTCAATACCTTGCAGGTTGCGATATGCATTAGGTCTTGTTTTTGTTCTTTGGTGAAATGTACATGGCCATGCCCCAATTCTTGAACGCCGATTAAAAATAATACAGATTCAAGATCAGCAGGGCGCTTGTTAAATTGAGTTTCAAGAAAATCGAGAATTGATTCCCATGCTTCTTTAACTAAGGCTGGCTCGAATTCCATGAAATTGATGATTATTGAAGATGTATTTTGAACTTGGCTGATTCTAAAACTGCTTGATCACCCTTTGAATTATTGCCTATTAAAATTAGCTCACCTTCAATTTCTTTTTCTGTGACAACGGTTATATTGACCCTGCCAACACCATTTTGAACCCCTTCCTTATTGGGTAATGTAGATTCAAAAAAATTATTTTTATCGGTATAATGCTCAAGATTCTTGATTAAATTTCCAATGTTTTCGATTTCCCCATCTCCCGGAATAAAATAGGTTCCTGGGCCCTTAAGTTTAAATATTTTCAAATAAACAGATTCTAAATTCTCCTTATTTGTCGCAGTGATCGTGAGCGTATTTTCACCCATTTCAGACTTTAATGTAGCATTAACTTCATTGGTCTGTATGCGATGATAATCCTCATTGCCAAAAATTATTTTTCCAGAGAAAAAGCTTTGCTCTGTGGGTTTTATGCTAAATGTATTATCATAAGATATTAAAACCACAAAGATCCCTAATCCTGTATATAAAAAGTTGATTGGGTTTTTAATGAACGACAATGCGAATTTGCTTACTGGGTTTCCAATAAGCAAACGTATTAATCTAGTCTTAGCTGAATTTGAATCTTTCATTTAAGCTTTTTCATTCATAATTTAAAAGGTAAAAAATGATCATCGATATTTTTTACGGAACAAAAGTACTACAACTAATTTTAAAGGGCAATGATTAGACAGATTTAAAAGAATTTATTTATTAAACGGGTGAATTAAAAGGAAATTAATGATTAGCTATGTATTTTTGAAAACTGTTAATCAAATTATTAGTTTATAAAGATAGAGGTCATGGATCAACTAACTAAATCACTTAATAGTGATTTAATCGGCAGTTTTAGTGGATTGCCAGTAAGAAGAACGTTAAAAAAAATGAAAGCATTTTCAATTCCTGTTTTGTTTAAAAGTAATTTGATTGGGAAAATCAAAGAAGCTAGGAGGTTTGGGGATAAAATGAAAAAGAATTTTGAGCCATCCCACTTTGATTTTGGTCCTGTAGAAATTTTAATTTCCCGCCATTTTGGATTTTGTTATGGGGTGGAAAATGCAGTGGAAACAGCTTATCGAATTGTTGAAGAAAATCCTGATAAACGGATATTTCTACTTTCTGAGATGATTCATAACCCCGCAGTAAATGCAGATTTGTTAGACCGAGGGGTACAATTCATCCAAGATACCTTAGGAAATCAGCTGGTATCTTGGGATAAATTGACTTCAGATGATGTGGTTATTGTCCCTGCATTTGGTACCACGCTTGAAATTCAAGCAATACTGTCCAATATTGGTATTGATATTTATTCATATGACACCACATGTCCATTTGTAGAAAAAGTTTGGAATCGCGCTAACTCGATTGGGCAAAAAAAATATTCGGTCATTGTACATGGGAAACCGAGCCACGAAGAGACCAAAGCTACTTTTTCTCATTCCAAATCAGTCACTCCTACACTGATCATAAAAAATATTAATCAAGCGAAACAATTAGCGGATTACATCAGACTTGAAAAAGATTCGGCTGAATTCTACAAGGAATTTGATGGTCAATATTCAGAAGGTTTTGATCCGGCAAAGGATTTAATGAGAATTGGCGTTGTGAACCAAACGACCATGCTGGCCACTGATACTCAAGAAATTGTTGATTTTTTACGGGAAGTAATCGTCGATTTTTATCAATTATCCGCGGATCAAATCACTTCTCATTTTGCGGATACTCGCGATACGTTATGTTATGCAACCAATGATAATCAAAGCGCCACGTATGGATTACTCGCTGAAGACGCAGATTTTGCCATCGTAGCAGGAGGGTATAATTCCTCAAATACAGCTCATTTGGTGGATTTATGCGCCGATAAGCTTCCAACCTATTTTATTAAATCTGCGGAAAAGATTATTTCAGAAAAACAGATTTTCCATTTTGATAATGTCAAAAAAGAAGAAGTTTTGACTAATGAATTTATTCCGCAAAAAGAAAAAGTTCGAGTGCTTTTAACGTGTGGAGCTTCTTGTCCAGATGCGGTAGTCGAAGATATACTAAGAAAAACCGTTTCCTTATTCCCTTCAGCTAAACCCGTAGATCTGGTCGTAGATCAGTGGGTTCTTGGTAAAAATCAATAACTATTCAGTATTTTTTTTACCGCTGGCACGTAGCCTTCTCCAAATAAATTGACGTGTACCATCAAAGGGTATAAGTTGTAAATAGGAATTCGTTCATGAAATCCTTTTTCTATCGGATATGCTTCATGATAAGCCTCATAAAAGGTCTTGTCAAAACCTCCAAACATTGTCGTAAAGGCTAATTCAGCTTCTCTCAGTCCATAATAGCAGGAGGGGTCTACCAATACAACTTGTCCGCTTGCGTTTACCATCACATTTCCTGACCATAAATCTCCATGCATAAGAGATGAAGATTCATTAGGAATTATTTCGGGTAGCTTTTCAAACAATTGGCGGAACTTTTTTTCCATTTCAAGGTCAATTTTCCTATTGTAAACCGCGATTTCAATCTGCTTTTTCAATCTGTTTTCAATGAAAAAACGAAGCCCATTTAAATTCCATTCATTCTTTTGTTCTGCAGCCCCAAGGTAATTTGTATAGCTAAGGCCATGCCCCATTTCAGAAGAATTGTGGTGCATTAGGGCTAATTTGCGTCCAAAGTCTTCCCAATACGTAGCATTTATTTCCCCGGATGGAATGCATTCCATCATTAAATATTCTTTTTCTTCGATGGCCCCTACCCCGATTACCTGAGGTACTTGTAGAGTATTTGTTTTTGCTAATAATTGGAGATTTTTAGCTTCCGCCTCAAATAAACCGTGGTGATCGCCTTGATTCCATTTGATAAAAAATTCTCCTGACTTTAATTTAACTCGAACCGCTAAATTAAAATTACCTCCATAAAAAAACTGAAATTCTTCAATGGAAACATCCTCCCGCACATGAATTTTGAGGATCCTTTCTATAAATTGATATTGCTCTTGCGATTGTTGGGACATACATGAATAATTACCCAATATTACCAAAAAGCGCTCTTGGAAGCAATTTTATTTTTTCAAAAGGTGAAGAAATTAGGTGTAAAAATCGTATTTTCAACTTTTTAATGGCATTTGGCAACCCAAGAAAACCCGGTCGTTTCTCAACTAAAATCCTATCATCGCCTCTTTTATAGAAATGAGGTTATAAAAGGCCTTTTGCTTAGTGCTTTGTGGATTATTTGCATCGGCACGCTCTTTATTTTAATTGAATATTTTGCCTGGCTATCGTCCCCACTTCGAGGGATATTATACTATTTATTTTTAAGTGTATCAGGTGTGTTGCTTGTCAGTATTTGCTTTAAGCCCGTAGCTAAATGGACCAAGAGGGTTAGTCATGCTGATTTGGAATTTATGGCTAAAAAACTGGGGAAGTTTTTTGACAAGCCCCATCAGGATGAATTGATTAATATACTCCAACTTCAACGTGAGGGAACAATAAATGCGAATTCACCCCTGCTTGAGGCAGCCATCACGCAAAAAATTCATCAGTTATCTGGCTATAAATTTGTTGACTTTATTGATTATAAAAGCCATCGAAAAATATTTTTTGGGCTCATTTTTTTATCTGCGCTACTCATATTTATCGACTACCTTAATCCCCAATATATTCGTAAACCGACCTTAAGGATTGTCAATTACACTTTTCAATATCCCAAAACTTTGCCATTTCAGTTTTTGATTCTGAATAAAAGGTTGGAGGTTGTCGCGGGGGAGCCTTTCGTTTTACAGGTCCAACTTATCAGCAAAAATTTACCTTCTGATGTTTATTTTGTTAGTCAAGGAGGTCGTATAAAAATGGACAAAGAATCTGAAACAAACATATTCAGTTTTGCGCTTCCACCCATTACGAGTCCTTTGATGTTTCAATTTGAAGCGGCAGAAAATTTTTCTGAGCCTCAAACCATTCAGATTATTCACCGACCCGGCATTGAGAAGACCACGATAACGATTGAATTTCCTGCTTACACGCATAGACCCGTAGAAAAGTTGAACCAATTGCTTCCTCTTCAAATTCCGGAAGGCTCAAGAGTTCATTGGGAAATTTCAACTAATGATGTGAAAAAGGCCAGTATTTTATTAGGTCAAAAGCCTCCCAAATTTGATTTCACAAAAAATATGTTTTTAGCTAATGATGAATTTTCAACACAATTTTTTGAAAATTCAAGCTACCAAATACTCTTGTCAAACGAACACTTTGAAAGTCAAAAAACAACTATAATTCCCATTAATGTTATTAAAGACCAGTACCCTAAGATCGAAACTCAAGTAATAGAAGATACTTTATATTATCGTTTTTTAATCTTTAAGGGAGAAGCAAATGACGATTATGGGCTTAATCAAGTGGCTTTAAAATATCAAATTAGAGGGGATAAAGAGGCCAATTGGAAATCAGAATTTGTTCGGAATATAGCTATACCAACGGGCAAAAAAGAACTTGATTTTAGATTTTTAATTGGCCTAGATTCTCTAAAATTACAGCCAGGAGCCCAATTGCGTTATTATTTTGAAGTGTATGATAATGACGGAATTCATGGACCTAAAAAAACGAAAACAAACCAACAAGTTTGGGAATTCCCTGAATCAAAGCAATTAGCCAAAAAATCAGATGATCGATTTGTGGAATTGGAAAAGAATATATCATCAAGTATTCAGAAGGCTCAAGAAATAAAGAAGGAATTGACCGATGCGATGAATCGGCTTAAATTAGGGAAAGACATAAATAACAAAATGCTTGAGGAGGTCTTAGCAAAGGAAAAAGAATTGAAAAAGGCCTTGGATGTATTGAAGGACCAACAAGAAAAGTGGATGGGACAGCAGTTTAGTTTTCAAAAGCCGACGGATCTTTGGATCCAAAAAATGGAAAATTTGCAAAAGCTTATTGACCAAATTCAAACTTCAGATTTAACTAAAGGGGCAGATGATTTATTCAAAAACTTGCAAAAAGAATTGCCTAGCAATTGGCAGAAAAATTTAGAACAAAAACAATCCCTCAATAAAAATAGAGAAAAGGAATTGCAAAGGTTGGAGCAGTTTTATAAAGACTTGAAAATTGATAAAATGATGGAGGAGTCCATTCAAGATCTAAATGAATTGAGTCAAAAACAAAGTAAGTTGGCCGAGGAGCCTACCCTCAATCAAGCGGCACAAAAGGAAATTAATCAAGAATTTAAGGAACAAGAAAAGGCGATTGATAATCTTGAAAAAGAAATGAATTTAGATTCAAAAGAATTTGATGCCTTGGAGGAAGAGATTGAAAAGTCGATGGATAATGCGGAAGAATTAATGGAAAACAAATCCACCAATAAAGCCAAATCGGCCCAGAAGAAATCAGCGGAGGGGCTTAAAAAATTAGCTAAAAAACTAGAAGATAAACGTACGAGCGAGGAGAGTAATGCGCTTGATTTGGAGGTAAACCAATTAAGACTCTTGTTGGATAATTTATTGCAAATTTCTTTTGAACAGGAACGTGTTATGCTGGATTTTCGTCGTTTGCGTGAAGGAAGTCCGGCTTTAAAATCAGCATCTCAGATGCAAAATAAGATTGCTGAAACAGCGTTTATTTTGGAAGACAGTTTGATTAGCTTAGGCAAAAAAGTAATGCCTTTGTCTCAATTGATCACAAGAGAAACAACTGAAATGCACAATCGATTGAATGAAGCCGCTAATATGATGAAGGAACGTAAATGGTCTTTGGTTCAGGCAAGACAGCAACAATCAATGGCTTCAATTAATAAATTGGCTGTTATGCTTTCAGATTTATTGCAGCAATTGCAAAACCAACAGATGCAAATGAAACCTGGTAAAAAGGGGAAAGGAAAGCAAAAGCCTCAGGGTTCCTGGGCGGCACGCCAACAAAAACTAAATCAGAAAGCCAGAGAAAGTCGGTCCGATAAGCAAGGGCCCATGAGTGAGGATATGATTAAAATAGCTCAAGAGCAGGCGAGACTCCGACAAGAATTAGAAGAAAAATTACAAGATATTCAGGGCAGACCCGGCTCCGAAAATATAGAGAAAAGCTTAAAGGACCTCATTAAAAATATGGAAAAAAATGAGACTGATTTTGTTAACAAACGCCTTAATCAAGAATTACAAAAAAGGCAAGATTTAATGCTCCCCATTTTATTGGAATCAGAAAAGGCTTTAAAAGAGCAGGGAGAAGATCCCAAAAAAGAATCAAAAAATGCGCTCGAAAAATTTCGCGAAAGTCCACCGCCCAATTTGTTACCTTACCTGAAGAAATTAGAAGAAAATAGATCTTTGTATCAGCGAAAGCCAGTTGACCTAAAACCAACCTACCAAGAAAAAGTGCTGCGCTATTTAAATCAATTTAACTAGTCGCCTTCTTTTTATAAATAGGAACCGTGCTGCAAGGCTCTCCAAAAAACAAACTTTTTACAATAGGCTGCAGTAATGTGGTAAGCCTAACATAAGAATCGGTAGGCACCGATTCTTTAGAACAGCCTTTCACGACCACTCGGCCCTCTTTATAGGTATCCAAATTTAACGCTAATAAGGATTTTTTAAATAATTCTTTTTCTAATTCTTCTAAACTTCCATGAACTATGGTGGCGGCAAATGGGGCCATCTGCGCACTTAGTAACATGAAAGCCCACGTCGGGATGATGGCATCACTTGAACATGAAATGGCCACATGCTTTCCTTGATATTGATTCCAGGGATGATCAGCAAGAAATGCTCTAAAGTCTTTTTCTTTAAGCACCATATCCATAAACAATAAAGGCTTAATGTCGAAAAATATGCGCTCTCCAGGAATTCGAATGGTCTCTAAATCCAATTGAATTAATCCGCTTTGGGCTACTTTATTTTCAATCGTATTCTCCATTAGATGTATTTTTTTTGTGACTTCTGTCCCATATATTCCTTCAAATAATCGGGTTCAATAGTAACTATATTTTCAAATTTTTTGTTCAAATAAGCCTCATATGCTAATTTACCCATGTGTATCGCCTCAGGATAAGGGTTTTCTAAATCAAAGGCAAACGAGTGATTTGGCAATGAGTCCTTGCATTTTTGTGCACCATGTCCAAAAATTACCGCGTTTTTTTCATGGTATTCAGCAAAAGAAAAATCATCTAAGATTAATGCATTTGCGGGTTCAAGTTCTTGTAAATCGTGGGTATAGACTGCTGTATAAACTTCCATTCTCCTGGCATCCATGACGGGAATCAATATTTCATGCTCTTTTGAATCAACGTATCTAGCCGCTAGTATTTTTAATGTAGAAACAGCGATGAGCGGTTTGTCAAGTCCAAAGCAAAGGCCTTTTGCCGTAGCTAAGCCAATCCTTAATCCCGTGTAGGATCCGGGGCCAATCGAAATCGCTATCCCTACTAACGAGCTAAGTTTAGTGGCAGCTTTTTTAATAGTTTCTTCTATGAGCAATGTTAATTTTTTCGCATGTGCACCTTCTTCTTCACTTTGCGAGGCGGTGATTAATCTGCCTTGGTCATGCAGCGCTACGGAACACAGTTGGGAAGAAGTTTCGATGCTTAATATGAGACTCATTTAATTTTTTTGGCTAGGATTGCTTGGAATTTTTCAGGCTGATTAAATAAGTTCAAACTTTCTAAAATAACGGGATCCTTTGAAAAAGACCATTTATTTACCCCTTTTTGTAAATAATAATGCAAGATAATTTCTTGCTCAATCAACGAAATAATTTCTTGCTTATGGGCTAAAAGTTCTTTGGTTGTAGACGAGCTCCACTCTGATTTCAAGGCTGACATGCTCGCTTCTAAACTTGCATAGGCTTGGTCTTTTTTAGCTAGGTCAATCGCCATTCGCACTTGTTTTTCCACCGGACTTTCATAAATAAATTTTTGGTTTTTAAGCCAATTTTGAAAATCATTCATGTCATTTTCTGAAAAAACGAAGGATTCCGCGCTTGCAATTTTAGGATGATATTTTTGATAATGACAGGCATATAAAAAAATCATATGCTGTTTCATGAGCGCTTGCGTAAAACTTGAAGACATGAGGTCTTTGCCAATGAGAATATCGGGTAGAATTCCTCCGCCGTCGACAACCGTTCTTCCATTTTGCGTTTTAAATGATTTGATGGATGAGTCTTTGTAAGCAATGGCTTGGCCATCAGAATTTTTATGTTGGTAGTCAATCGCCTGAATACAACGTCCACTTGGGATGTAATATTTGGCTGTTGTGATTTTCATTTTTGTTCGATAGGGTAGATCTCTGGTCACTTGGACAAGACCCTTTCCGTAACTTTTTTTACCTATCAACACCGCTCGGTCATAATCTTGCATAACGCCAGCCACAATCTCGGCCGCGGAGGCGGAATGACCATTGATTAATATAATGAGCGGAATATCTGAGTCGAAACTAGCATTTAATGCCGTATACGTTTTATTCCATTCTTCTACTTTTCCTCTGGTTTCAACAATCTTAGTTTCTTTGGCTAAGAATAAATTGCAAATATCAACGGCCTGTGTCAACAAACCACCTGGGTTTTCACGGAGATCTAAAATTAATTTTTGCATCCCCGCTTGTTTCAGTGTTGATAATGCGGACTTTAGTTCTTTGGTGGCCGAAGCATTAAATTCTTCTAATGAAATATATCCTACACCCGGCCGAATGATGCCAGAATAAATGACATTATTAATCTGAACGGTTTCCCGATTTAAATGAATGGTTTTTGGCGTGCTTTCCTCAATTTTTAAAACCGAAATATCTAAGGAAGTACCAGCCTGTCCTTTTAATAGTTTAGAAGGTTCAGCCTCTGGAGTATCCGATATTTTAATGCCATTCACAGAAATTAATTGGTCGCCAATACCCAACCCGGCTTTTGACGCAGGACTGTTTTCATCCACATACGCAACACGGTATTCTTCATTAATCTCAGCTAAAACGATACCAATTCCTTGGTATTTTCCTGTGGTCATCGTCATAAAATCCTCCAATTCATCCTCAGGATAATAAACGGTATACGGATCAAAACTTTTCAAAAGGGCATCGATCGATGTTTTAACAGCTAGATTTGGGTTTACGTCATCTACATAAAATTTATTCAATTCTTTGAATACGGAGGCGTACAAATCTAAGTTTTTAGCTATGTCAAATAGGCGCTCGCCCGGCCTGCTAAAGGAAAATCCAATTAAGCTACCCAATGCGATTAACCCAACAAAAGCCCCTCTAAGATATTTTTGACTAAACTTCATTTTTTAGATTTTCATTTTTTGTAAATGCTGTAAAAATTTGATGCATTTTTTTTTGAATTAATTCAAACGACTCGATATCAGTGCCAATATAAATAAATCCCATTATATCAGGTAATTTATTGTAGGCTAATCCTTGAAATTCAGGTTTTGTTAATCGATACGCTTCCCTTGTTCTTCGCTTGATTAAATTGCGATCTACGGCCTTCTTGAATTTTCTTTTGGGAACCGAAATTAAAATTTGTGGAGAGTCGGACTTTACATCACTAGAACGATACAAAACTCGAAAAGGATAGAAAAATCGTTGTGACACAATTTGACTATCCTTTTGAAATAAAGAATCGATTATTTTTTTTTGCGTTAACCGCTCAGATTTTGGGAAAGTGAATTTCACGGCAAGAATACTTTTTTAAGCAACAGCGAGCCAGAAATCAGCCTTTCTTAGAATTATGGCTTATTTTCCTCTCTTTTCGTCAGAAACTGAAAGCTTATGACGTCCTTTTGCGCGACGCGCAGTTAAAACACGACGACCATTCGCAGTCGACATGCGCTCACGGAAACCATGCTTATTCTTCCTTTTTTTAACCGAGGGTTGGAAAGTTCTTTTCATTTCTATTAATTATTAAATCCCCAACAGTTTCGAATTGGGTTTGCAAAGGTACGAAAATTTATATTTTATTCAAGTGTTCATTGAAAAAAAAAATCTGAGGCGCAGGGGAAAGGGAAAACAATGCGATGATTTTCTATCTTTGTTCTTTAATATTTGAATTTGAAAGTCTCCATCCTTACTGTCTCTTATCAATCGGCTGCTACCCTTAGGCAGACCATAGAGAGCGTACTGGCCCAAGATTATCCGAATGTAGAATATTGGGTCATTGATGGGGGATCTACTGATGGGAGTTTAGAAATTTTGAAATCTTTTGGTTCATCCATCCATTTTATATCTGAAAAAGATGCGGGAATTTATGATGCGATGAACAAGGGCTTAAAATTAATTCAAGGGGATGTCATAGGGATGATTGGCGCAGATGACTTTTATCCGTCTAACGATGTCATAAGTTCTGTTGTTGCTACCTTTGAATCAAACCAAGTGGATGTGGTGTACGGCGATAAGCAATATGTAAATCCTGAAAATCCACAAAAGATTGTTCGTTATTGGACGGCAGGGGCATATCAAGAAAAACAATGGCTTTACGGTTGGATGCCTCCGCATTTGTCTTTTTATATTAAAAAGTCTTCGGCGGATAAAAACGGTCCTTATAGAACGGATTTTACATGTTCAGCAGATTACGAATGGATGCTAAGAGCATTGTATAAGAATAAAATGACAGCTTTATATTTGCCTAAGGTTTTAATGACGATGCGAAATGGGGGCACAAGTACGGCCTCATTTAAGCATCGCCTCATTGCAAATACGGAAGATCGAAAAGCTTGGTCAGTGAATCATTTAAATCCATATTGGTTTACCTTAGCTTTGAAACCACTGCGTAAAATTTTCCAATTATTTAAAACTAAGAAATGAGAGTAGTATTATTGACACAGGATGATCCGTTTTTTTTACCAAAGGCCATTAAAAAATTGCACGAGGGAATGCCTGAGGATATCGAATGGGTAGGTACAGTGCTTTTTGAGGTTTCCCCTTTTGGTAAAAGAGAATCATTTTTTGCCAAAATGAAAAAGACTTTGGATGTTTTTGGCCTAGAATTTTTCATCTATTTTTCTCTCAAATTTATCAAGTCAAAATTGACGCCTGGGCATTCGGTAAAGGCCGTGTTAAGGCAAGCCTCTGTACCACTATTTACCTTGGAGGGGTCTATAAATTCTCCAGAAAACTTAAAAATACTATCAGATCTTAAAGCGGATTTATTTGTGTCTATTGGCGGAAATCAGGTATTTAAAAGAGCGCTTTTGGACATACCTACCCAAGGGACGATCAATCTTCACACGGCTTTATTGCCCAAGTACCGGGGCTTAATGCCCTCTTTTTGGGTATTAAAGAATCAAGAAAAGTATACTGGGGTTTCTGTATTTTTTGTGGATGAGGGCATTGATTCTGGGCCAATCGTCGTGCAAAAGAAAGTGGAAATTGCCGGAAGAACTCAGGAGGAACTCATCGAATACACGAAAGATTTAGGCATGGATTGTATTTTAGAATCCATGATTTTAATTCGAGACAAATCCTACACACTGATCCCAAACCCACAGGAAGAATTAACGTATTTTTCATTTCCTAGTCGGCAAGACGTAGTTACTTTTAAAAAAAATGGAGCCCTATTTTTTAGGTGGATATAAATGACAATTTTAACTTTTGATATCGAAGAGTGGTTTCATTTGTTAGATCATCCTAGTACGAGGACAGAGGACGATTGGGCTAAATTTCCATCTAGGATTCATGAAAATGTAGATCGGATTTTGGAAATGCTGCATCGAAATAATCAAAAAGCGACTTTTTTTTGCTTGGGTTGGGTGGCTAGGAAATACCCCGAAATCATCAAAAAAATAGCTGAATCAGGCAACGAAATAGCCACGCATTCTGATTTGCACCAGTTGGCCTACCAGCAAAATAGAATTGCTTTTGCTGAAGATTTAAAGCGGTCTATAGAAAGCTTAGAAGGTATTACAGGGAAGAAAATTAGAGCTTATCGTGCTCCTGGATTCTCATTAATGGAATCAAATAAATGGGTATTTAGTGAGTTGATCAAGCAAGGAATCGAAATAGATTGCTCGATATTTCCTGCGAAAAGAGCGCATGGGGGCTTTGCTAATTTTGGCCAACAAGAACCTTGTTGGGTTGATTTGGATGGATATAAACTCAAGGAATTCCCCATCAACGTTACTTCCATACTAGGTCTGCCTGTTATCTTTTCAGGAGGGGGGTATTTCAGGTTGTTACCTGATGCCATTTTGGCTAAACTTTGGGACCAGCAAAAATATGTGATGACTTATTTTCACCCTAGGGATTTTGACGCGGGCCAACCGATGATTCAGGATTTAAGTATGATTCGCAAGTTTAAATCCTATTATGGCCTGGCGGGGGCATTATCTAAATTGGAACGACTGATGATCGGCAGAGACTTTATTGATTTAGTCGAAGCGGACCAAAAGGTAAACTGGGAAAAAGCTCGTACCGTATATTTATAAAAAAAGCCTTCATTTCTGAGGGCTTTTTTTATGTATAAAGTATTAAAGTCCTTAAACTTTGATTTCTACGTCTACTCCTGAGGGCAATTCTAATTTCATCAATGCATCTACTGTTTTTGCAGATGATGAAAAGATGTCAATTAAACGCTTGTAAGTACACAATTGAAATTGCTCACGCGCTTTTTTGTTAACGTGTGGGGATCTTAAAACAGTGAATTTTTCGATTTTTGTTGGCAATGGAATCGGGCCAGAAACAACAGCACCCGTAGCTTTAACAGCTTTTACAATTTTTTCTGCTGATTTGTCCACTAACGTGTGATCAAATGATTTCAGCTTAATTCGAATTTTTTGATTCATATGATTTGGTTCATTAAGTGAATGAATAACGAAAGAACCATTAACTCCGTTAGACATGGTATTTATACTGCAAATATAGGCGGATTAATCCTGATTCCCAAATAATTAAAATTTTTGTCTTTGAATTGCTGTGGCTAAATGGCTTTCAAATGGCTTTATATTTGCCTTGAACATTTCAGGGTTTATTTTTTTCAATGAATTCATGGCCTCTTTGGCATATTCGATTTCGCCTATTTCTAATGCTTGCAATGCGTAAAGCGGATAAAAATCGGGTACTTCTTTGTTCCATCTTAATGCGGCTAAACTTGCATCATATGCTTCTTTTTTACTAAGAAATGGAATCGCATTCTTCAATGTATTTAATTGGAATGGATATTTTTTTACTGCCGACTTGGCCTCCGATTTATTTGAAATTTTTGGACTTGTTGTGGGGATTAAAGATGCTTGATGCCAAAAATCGAGTAAAGATTCAAGGCCTTGTGTTTGGTCAATGGGTTGAACATCGATGTATAGAGCGATTTTTTCTAAAGAATTTAAAGGGTCTCCATGAAAATAATCTTGCATCGCCTCGGCTAATTTGATTTCAGGAAATAGGGTTAAAATTTTTGTATCCTTGGCCATTTCGTGAATGGGTAGTGAATTTTGTTTTTCCTTGAAGTATGGAATAGAATTGTAAATCATAGCTAGATCCCTGACATCTACTCTTGGCTTGAACGTACTTTCTACAGACTTTGAACCCATTCGTTGATTTTTTAGAATACCAATGGCCCATAAATTCGCTAAAATGGCTGGATCTCGGGTAGTTGGATCGGTATCAGGCAAGATTGTTTTTTTATTGTATTTGGCTATAATGTAAAGAAAATTAGCCCTTGTTAAAGCAGATTCAGGATCGTATTCAAAAGCTTTCTGATGATAATAAACCGATGAATCTAATTGATTTAATTTTTCAAAAGTATAGGCTAATTGGCTTATGATTTCAATGCTTTCTGGCATTTTTTGATGAGCGCTTTGCAAGGCAAATAAAGATTCGAATAGGTGATTTTCATTCTGATAAATGGTGCTTAATGCAATGGTAATTTTCTCATTGGGGAATTTTACTTGGCTTGTCGACAAATAGTAGGCTAATTCCTCTATCTTATTTTCTTGGTAGGCGATGCGTGCTAAACTTGTATTGCTTTTGGCATTGAGTTTACTGTGAATCAAACCTTGTTTATAGTTGATCTCGGCGAGAAAAGGATCCTTTAAAATTTGAGCTAATTCGCCGTCGGCATTGTATTTTGCCGCTGTCATTTGGTGATAAGCTCCTCCATTTAAAGCAAAAACAAAAGCAGAGCCTAAAATTAAAACCCCGATAAATAAAATATAGGTAGGTAGGAATTGGGGTTTGTCTACTACCTTATATATTGGCAAATTTAACTTTATCAAACCGTTGAAATTCCTGATGATAAACAATGGAAATAAAACGAGTATGATTAATTGGCATATTAAGCCCCACGTTTCTATTGCCCTAATTCCAGGATCATTAGACGTGTAGAGCATTAATAAGGCAGTTGATAAGCTTAAAAATGCTAATCCCAAAACCAATGAACTGTCCTCTTGTTTTTTATGCTTTTGAAAAAGACCTAGAAAGATGCTTGAAATCCAAAAAACAAAACTAGGGATATAGGCTTTTGCCTGAAAATTACCAATCAAGTGGCCAAAACTGAAAATTAGGTTTACGCCATAAAAACCAAAAAGAATCAGCCATTTTTTTTGACTTTCTTTTTTAGTCGACGAATGACCCAATTGTAATAAAAACAGGCATATCGTATTCGAAAAGAGAATAGTTGTTAAAAATAAACTAATAATTCCAAGCCAAATCCATTGGGAAAAGAGCACTTCATAAAACGTTTCAATGGGCTGTTCGGCATTTTTGACTAATATGATGGCTAACCAAAGCAAAATTCCAGATAAGATAAATAGCCATGATATGTTAGACCATTTTTTAAAACTTATGATTAAATAGCTAATTCCGATCAAGGAAAAAATGAAAAATAGGAGGAATGGGACCGTGGATAGCTCAACAGGGAAAAACACATAATGTTGCCGAATTAAAAAAAGGGTGGAGCTTAACTGGCCCAATGAATTTTGGTCTATAACTCCTTGAACTGGAATTAATTCACTGGCAATTTGAGTATTAAAAACAGGGATGCCCTCCAAAAAAAAATAGCTTAGGCATGCTAATCCGAGGCCATTTAAAAGGAGAAAGCCCCAGGTATTAAAAGTGAATGGTTGTTTGCTCAATGATTTAATTTAAGATAATGTGCAATTGGAAATTTAAATTTCAGCATAAACTTTAATTCATTCAAAGAAATAGGCTGATTTTGTATAAAAATAGCAAAAAAATCCAAACGGGAGTTTTGGTAATTGGAATTTACAGACTAATTTTGCATTCCGAATGTACAAGGCATTCAGGTAGATGTCAAACATTAGTTTTTAGCTAATCATTAATTTAATTATCAAATGGCAAACGCAGTAAATAAAGGGAAGGTTGCACAAGTAATTGGACCTGTAGTCGATGTGAGTTTTGAAGGAGAGGGATCAACATTACCAGCAATTTTAAATGCACTTTCTGTTACTAAATCAAATGGTCAAGGACTTATTTTAGAAGTTCAACAACATTTAGGTGAGGACAGAGTTCGTACAATTGCCATGGAAGGTACTGAGGGTCTTCAGAGGGGACAGGAAGTGATCGACTTGGGAACACCAATGACTATGCCAACAGGCGAGGGAATCAAGGGCCGTTTGTTTAATGTGGTAGGAGAGGCTATTGATGGAATCAAGCAGCCAAAATCTGATAAGGGGATGCCTATTCACCGTTCGGCTCCTAGGTTTGACGAATTAGCTACAACGACTGAAGTTTTATTTACCGGGATTAAGGTAATCGATTTATTAGCGCCTTATGTTAAGGGTGGTAAAATTGGTTTATTTGGTGGAGCGGGTGTTGGTAAAACGGTATTAATCATGGAATTGATTAATAATATTGCCAAAGCATACGAAGGTCTTTCTGTATTTGCTGGAGTAGGAGAACGTACTCGTGAAGGAAATGACTTGCTTCGTGAGATGATTGAATCAGGCGTAATTAAATATGGTGAGGCATTTAAACATGCGATGGAAGAGGGACAATGGGATTTGTCTAAAGTGGATGAAAACGAATTGTCTAAATCTCAAGCTACTTTGGTGTTTGGTCAAATGAATGAGCCTCCTGGAGCTCGTGCGCGTGTTGCCTTGTCTGGTTTAACTGTAGCGGAACATTTCCGTGATGGAGATGGTGAAGGTTCAGGTCGTGATATTTTATTTTTTATTGATAATATCTTCCGTTTTACGCAAGCAGGTTCAGAGGTTTCGGCTTTATTAGGTCGTATGCCTTCTGCAGTGGGGTACCAACCCACATTAGCAACCGAAATGGGTGCGATGCAAGAGCGTATTACTTCCACGAAACGTGGTTCAATTACATCAGTTCAAGCAGTTTATGTGCCAGCAGATGATTTAACTGACCCGGCTCCTGCGACAACATTTGCTCACTTAGATGCAACTACGGTATTATCTCGTAAAATTGCTGAATTAGGAATTTATCCGGCAGTGGATCCTTTGGATTCATCATCTAGAATTCTTTCAGCAGAAGTTTTAGGTGATTCTCATTATGATACTGCTCAAAGAGTCAAAGAGATTTTACAACGCTACAAAGAATTACAAGATATCATTGCGATTCTAGGTTTAGATGAATTATCTGAAGAAGATAAGTTAGTGGTATCTCGCGCAAGACGTGTTCAACGCTTCTTGTCTCAACCATTTTTTGTGGCTGAACAATTTACGGGATTAAAAGGCGTTTTAGTGGATATCAATGACACGATTAAAGGTTTTAATGCAATTATTGATGGAGAATACGATTATTTACCAGAAGCAGCATTTAACTTAGTTGGGACCATTGATGACGCAGTGGCTAAAGGAGAAAAATTACTTGCTGAGGCATCAAAATAGAAAAAAATGTATTTAGAAATTATAACTCCTGATCGTAAAGTATTTGCTGGCGAAGCTTCTGTTGTAACACTTCCGGGTGTGGATGGGTCGTTTCAAATATTAAATGATCACGCTGCTATTGTAAGTACTTTACAAAAGGGCGAACTTGTCGCAGATAAACAAGCTTTTCAGATTGAGGGTGGGGTGGTTGAAGTTTTGAATAACAAAGTTTTAGTTTTGGCAGAGGGAGTTCAATAAACGATGAGGGCACTTGGATTTTTGTTTTTGGTCGTTCTTTTTTTAAGTTCTTGCTCTGAGAAGACGCAATTAACTGGATCTTTGATGAATTTAATTAAGGAAAATCAATTGCCTTTAGAGAAAATCCAATTTTACAATGACAATCCTTTGTTTCTTGAACGCGAGTTAAACGCTTCAGAGGCAAATATCAAATCCGGAAAAGTACTCATTGTCAATGGCAAATCCATTAACCGAATTACACTGGAGAAGCAGACTCCTGGACTTTTGATTAAGCAGTCCCAGGATCATTTGCTTATCTCTTTTGAATCAGGTGCTGGTGAGGCAAAAAGCTTACACTTTGCTCCCATATTAGGCGAAAAAGGAGAATATTTTTATCAATTAGTCGATGAATCAGGTAGCACCACCTTTAGCCGATTAATGTATGATGGGAATAAATATCTACTGTACAATAAATCAAAAATTAGATTGGAGATCATGAAATCATCCTTTTCAGGCTTAAAAGTAAATAGCAAAAGGATGAAAGGGAATCGAATTCAATAAGATTAAAAATACGGAATTGAAAAATAGGATGCTTGCATCCTATTTTTTTTTGACCCAAATTTACAATTAGTATGCTAAACATACTTTATATGAAAGCAGAGAATACGGTCGATTTTCAAATTAAAACAGGTTGGAATGCGATTAGCAGGATGTATAATACCTATGCTGCCCAATTTGACATGACAATGGCTATTGGCTATGCTTTATTGCATATCGATAAAGATGGAACTTCGGCCACTAAAATTGCACCTGCTTTAGGTCTTGAGTCTAGAAGTTTGACCCGTATGTTAAAAACATTGGAAGACAAGAAATGGATTCGTAGGGAGGCGAATTTTAAAGATAAGCGAGTGGTGAAAATCTTCTTGACAGAATTGGGGAAGAAAAAGAGAGATCAAGCGCGCCAAGGCGTTATTCTATTTAATGAAATCGTATATGAAAGGCTTGGCAAAGAAAAACTAGAACATTTTTTTGAAGTAATGGAATCCATTAATTCATTATTAGATGAGGATACGGTTAAAATTTTAGAAAGATTGAATCATAAATTATGATTCAATTATAATGACATATTATTGCCGAACAATGACGTCTTATTACCGATGAATAAAAATGGCCTTATTTTGTAATTTTTTTTGAAATAAGGATAGTTTTTGTGTTATAGATTTATATTTTTGCACTATTGTTAATTAATAAAGAATATTCTAAACTACATAATTAAAAAAATTACCATGAAAAAATTACTTTTGGTACTTGCGTTAATGCCTTTCTTTTTTTCTTGCTCTAGTAAAAAGAAGATGGCTGACTTGCAATCACGTTTGACAGAATTACAAACGAGTAGTGATCAGGCTTTAGCTAAGGCAAAGGCAAATTTAGTTGATTGCCAATCTTTGACAGCTAGTCTTCAGGGAGAAATCAAGAAAAGAGATTTGGATCTTGAGGCAAAAAACAATCAATTGAAATCCGTTCAGGAGCAATTGGATTACATGAAAAAAACAAATACGAATTTGTTGGATCGTTTATCTGATCTATCTGTAATTAACAAATCAGGTGCTGAAAGTATTCGTAAATCTTTGGAAGCCTTAAATGATCAAGGTAAATACATTAAAGATTTGAATTCATCGATGCAACGTAAAGACAGTATTAATCTTTCATTAGTGATGAATTTGAAACGTTCATTGGCTGATATTAACGATGATGATGTAACGGTTGAAGTTAAAAAGGGAGTTGTTTACATCTCAATTTCTGACAAATTGATGTTTGCTTCTGGTAGCGCTATTGTAAATGCTAAAGCTGAATCTGTTTTGGCTAAAGTAGCTAAGGTAGTGAATGACCATAAGGACTTAGATATCTTAGTAGAAGGTCATACAGATGCTGTGCCAATTTCTACCGATTGTATTAAAGATAACTGGGATTTAAGTGCTAAGCGCGCTACTTCAGTTGTTCGTTTATTGCAAACTAAATTCTCAGTAGATCCTGAGCGTATGACTGCAGGGGGACGTGGTGAATTTGAACCTCAATCAGAGAACAAAAGCCGTTCAGGACGTAAATTAAATCGTCGTACTGAAATTATTGTTACTCCTAAATTAGATCAATTCTTTAACTTACTTTCTGCTCCTAGCGGCAAGTAATCTTAATAAGAGATAGAATAAAAAAGGGCCTTTTGGCCCTTTTTTTATGATAATTTTTGCTTCACGTAGGCTAGTTTTCGCCGTGAAACTGGCAAAGTATTTCCCAATGATGTAGTAATTTGATTGAAATTTGAGGTGTTGACGGAAGAGATATTTTCTTGATTCACCAAAAAGGATTTATGAATTCGAATGAATTTGTGCATTCTAAAATGAGATTCAAATTTTTTTAACGTTTTGGCTATATAAACTTCTTTTTTAGTAGCTAAATAAACCAAACTATAATTACCCTTTCCCTCAATATATACGATATCTTTAATGGGACAATTTACGATGCCAGGTAATTTTATTTCTGTTCTCATTTTCGGTTTTTAGAATTTATTTTTAATCATTAAACCTAAGAAATTGTAATTCAGAAATATCAAATGAATTATTTAAAGGTAAATTATTTATTAAACGGCAATTGATTCAGGGAATTTGGGCATAAAAAAAAGGTCTTCGATGAAGACCTTTTCTACTGTAGCGGGGGCCAGACTCGAACTGACGACCTTTGGGTTATGAGCCCAACGAGCTACCAACTGCTCCACCCCGCGATATAATTGGAGTGCAAAGGTGCAGTGTTTTTCGCATAAAAACAAGTATCTTTGTTAAAATTTACAATCCCACCCTTTTTTGGGCAGTACAAAAATATATGGCCCAGCAGCATAAAGCAGGTTTTATTAGTATTATTGGCAAACCCAATGTTGGCAAAAGCACTTTAATGAATGCTTTGGTTGGCGAGCGTTTGTCCATTGTTAGTTCTAAAGCGCAAACTACGCGACATAGGATTTTAGGTATGTTAAATGGCGTGTTGGGAGACGATGAATACCAAATTGTATATTCTGATACTCCGGGTGTTTTAATGCCTAAATATGAGTTACATAAGTCGATGATGGCATTTGTCAGAAGTTCTTTAGAAGATGCTGATGTTGTTTTATATGTAACGGATGTTTTTGATACGTATGAAGATTTAGAATTTTTGACTAATTGGAAGGATCACACGGAAACTCCTATTTTAGTTTTGATTAATAAAATTGACTTGGTTGATTCTGAAAAACTTCAGGTTTGCCTGGATTATTGGAAGGAGATTTTTCCTGGAAAGGTTATTTTGCCCATTTCAGCTTTAGAAGGAGTTCACTTAGATCAAATATTTACGCATATCGTTGAGAAGTTACCTGTTCATCCTCCATTTTTTGATAAGGATGAACTGACAGATAAACCAGAGCGGTTTTTTGCTTCAGAGATTATTCGAGAGAAGATTTTTTTAAATTATAAAAAAGAGATTCCATATTCGTGCGAGGTGGTGGTTACTTCTTTTAAGGAGGAGGAAGCTATTATTCGTATCGCTTCAGAAATTTATGTGGAGCGCGTGTCACAGCGTGCCATTTTAATTGGCCATAAGGGGGAGAGTATTAAAAAAGTGGGTATTCAAGCTCGGGCTGAGTTGGAGAAGTTTTTTGGTAAACATGTATTTTTAGAGCAGTTTGTTAAAGTTGAGCCAGATTGGCGGGGAAAGGCAGACAAATTGCGTTCATTCGGGTATGCACTCGATTAATTAAATAATAAAATGTCAAATATAATTGCAATTGTAGGTCGTCCAAATGTTGGTAAATCAACCCTTTTTAATCGTTTGATTGAACAAAGAAAGGCAATCATGGATAATATGTCGGGTGTTACTCGAGATCGTCATTATGGCTATGGACAGTGGACGGGTAAGTTTTTTACTGTTATTGATACGGGGGGGTATGTGCATGGGTCTGAGGATATTTTTGAAGGAGCCATTCGCGAGCAAGTTGAAATGGCGATAGAAGAATCTAATGTCTTATTGTTTGTGGTTGATTGTCAAACAGGATTGACTGATTTGGATAAAGACTTTGCAAAGGTTTTAAGAAAATCTAAAAAACCAGTTATTTTGATTGCAAATAAGGCGGATACACATGAAAAAGCCTATGCTGCTGCTGAATTTTATGAGTTAGGTTTAGGTGATCCATTCCCAATTGCTGCTGAAAGCGGTAGTGGAACTGGAGATATGTTGGACGTCATGATTTCTCATTTTGAGGAAGAAGGCGAGGAGAATCCTGAAGCTGGTGTACCTAGAGTAGCTATTTTGGGACGACCTAATGTCGGCAAATCGTCATTTTTAAATGCTTTGTTGGGAAAAGATCGTTCGATTGTGACTGATTTGGCGGGAACCACTCGGGATGCGATTCAAAATCACTATACGTTGTATGGCAAAGATTTCATAATTACAGATACTGCTGGAATAAGGCGTAAAGCTCGAGTAGACGATAACATAGAGTATTATTCAGTTCTTAGGTCCATTAAGGCTTTAGAAGAATGTGATATAGCTATTATATTGATTGACGCTACGACCATAGATCACAATACGGGATTGGAGGCGCAAGATATGAACATCATTAGTATGGCCGATAAAGCCAAAAAAGGAATTGTATTAATGATTAATAAGTGGGATTTAGTTGCGAAGGACACAAATACAGCTATTAAGCTTGAGAATGCCTTGAAAGAGCGCTTGGCCCCCTTAAACTACATGCCTGTTATATTTACTTCCGTATTGGAAAAGAAGCGAATTTTCCAGGTCGTTGAAAAAATGCTTGAAGTATTTGAGAATAGATCACAAAAAGTATCGACTTCCAAATTGAATGACGTGATGTTAGAAGTCATTCAAAATTATCCTCCTCCTGCATGGAAAGGAAAATATATCAAGATTAAATATTGTACGCAGGTATCTACGCCTTACCCTACTTTTATTTTCTTCTGTAATTTACCTCAGTATATCAAGGAGAGTTATGAAAGGTATTTAGAGAATCAAATGCGGAAAGCATTTAAATTGGAAGGCACGCCTATTTCTTTATTTTTCAGAAAAAAATAAGGCTTGTAACTCTGATTTATCGAAGTATCCGATTTGGCCTTTTGCGCCTACGCCAATTATTTTATGCTTTGTAGCTATAATATTGTGGTAGTGGCTATCACTTAATTTTTTCCACTGGTTTAAGCGGGAGTGAAAGGCATAACTTCCAGCAGGCCCTGTTACAATCCAATACGGATTTGACCAAATGACTTTTTCGATGTAATAGTTATTTGGTATTGGGTTTTCTATAGGAGTCCAAGATTTGCCACTATCTTTAGATTCTATAATGGGAATTTCACTCGAATTAAGATTTAAATAATTCCCTCCTGCGACCCAAAAATGAGTTTTATTTTTGGCAGCAATCGTAAAAAAACCACTACTTGTGTCAGCAGGAATCTCATTATGTGTTATTTCCCAGTTGGTCAGATCGGATTTTATACTTTGAAATATCCTGGCTTTATTTCCTCCCCCACTTATTATATGCAATGTATTGTTTAGCCATAAAATACTGCTGCCGCTGGCGGCAAAGGCCGCTTCTCTAGGTAATAAAGCAGGGAAATGGGTTAGGTTAATTGGTTCAATTTTGCTTCCGTTTTGTAATATTTTAAAAAGAACAAATTTTCGGTCTATTGGGTCCGACAATAAAAAGCCAATTCTTTTTTTATAATCCCATGCAATTGCGTCGAAAAAATAGGTAGGTTCTTTAATGTCAAAAAGTAGATCCCAAGTTTGACCCCCATCCTTTGTTTTAAATAGTTTAGCCGCTCCCTTTTCAGAGGGTCCAGCACTCATCAAAATGATTTCTTTTTTATTTAGGATAACTAGGTCTCTAAAGTCTAAACCCTCAGCTCCTGGGACTTGTTTGACTTCCCAGGTAATTCCTTCGTCCTGGGAATGAATATAGGTCCCTTTGGTGCCACTGATCCAGATATCTCGTTGATAAGATTTAATAGCCCTAAAGGATGCTTTTGTAAGCAAAGGAATGTCATGCCATTGTGCTGATGTGGCCAGCGAGATTAAAAGAAGAAGATATGTGAGGGCTGATTTTTTCATAAAAAAAGCCATTCTGGTTTTCCAGAATGGCTTAATATATAATGTGTATGGGAGATTATTTGTTTACAATAATCTTACCTACATATGATTTATCAGCTGAAGCTTTCACTTGAAGTATGTAGATTCCGTTTCCTAAACCACCTACGTTCAATGTGTTTCTTCCGTCAGTTCCATCTGAACTTGCAATTTTACCTGCAAATACTGGACGGCCAACCATATCGTAAATAGATACATCCGCTCCTGTCCAATCTTCTAAGATCTCAATCGTTACATTAGAACTTGTAATTGGGTTTGGATAAATGGCAACACCTTTAAATTCAGGATCTACCACGTATGCGTATTTAACTAAATCTGTCCAGCAAGTTAAAGGAGTTCCTTCGATCGTATAAAGGTATTTTCTACGTACGTTATAATCTCCAGCCGTTTTTACTTTAGAAACATACGTTTTTGAAATCAACGCTGCTGTTCCATATTTCCACTCATATTCACCTGCGCTCGTTGCATTAGCTGTTGCTGCAGATGGGAAATTAAGTGCTTTGATTGTATAAACACCTTCTTTAGCGATTTTAGTATCCGAAGTTATGGCAGGGTTAGGTTGTACCGTTACCTTAATCTCATTTGAATTTTTAGAAATACAACCATTTAAATCAGTAGCTGTAGTAAAATACGTATCACTAGTTTTAACTCCTGCTAACACTTTTCCAGCTAATAATTTAGCGGTACTTAATTTGCCGTACCAAGTTACATCATTTACTGAGGTTGCTGTTAACGTGACTGAATTGAATGTACCAAAATCAGCATCAGCTCTTTGACAGAATATAGTAGCACCACCTGCTGCAATCACTGGAGCGGCTGGCAATGGCAATACTTTTACCTCAGTCGCTGCTGATGATAATGAAACACATCCATTGATGTCAATCACTTTAACAGTATATAACCCAGCTTTGTTGATATCTACTTCTCTTGTTGTCATTGCATTGCTCCAAAGGAATTTAGTAGCTGCGCCACTTAAACTATCTAATGAAGATTGTAGTTTGGCTGTGATTGGCGTTCCTTCACAGAATCCTAATTTGGTTAATGCTGTAATGGTAGGAGTCTTAGGTCGTGCATAGTTAACAATTGTTTTAGCATCAGATTGATCTGAAGGACAATCGTAACTTGAAATATAATCTACTGTTACCACTTGGTTGGTGCTAACTTTAATGCTAGACAAATTACCTAATTTAGTATCTTCCAAACCATCCACATACCATCTAAACTTCACTGGATATGTTTTCTTTGCAGGCATTAAATAACCTTCATTTAAAACTAATGAAGCTGAGTCAACAGATAATGTAGTAAATGAATCTAAACAGAAATTTGAGTTTCCTGCGATTACTGGTTTCTTTAAGTCAACATACCAGATGTTGATTCCATTTGATTCAGATGTACCACAACCTGTTAATGATCTGGCGGTCAATCGATAACTTCCTTTTTGGTAAGCAGTTAATTTGTTAGTGTTAACTCCAGTAGCCCCTTTAGACTCTGCACCATAATCACCAGCCATCCATTTGAAATCAAAATATTTTTGATATGCAATGTATTTAGCATCAGAAATAGAAGATGTAATTAATTTACCTTCTCCTTTGCAAATTTCTTTAGTCCATTGGTCAACAGGTCCTTCAGCTGAAGCAGATATAGCTGGCGGAGCGTATGCTCTTAATATACCACCTACTGAACCTTCTTTTGATTGAATTACTGTTGGAGAAACCACATTGTCAAAAAGACAAACAACTTTATAAGTCCCCTCTTGGTAGGCACCTGTTACTGTTAAAACGTTATTTCCACTTGTTATAGCGACCCCGTTAGGTTGTGTCCAAATAGTTCTTTCATAGCAACCTTCCGCTTTTAAAGTAACGCTACCTGAATTTGAATTCTCAATATCAGCACATTGTTTTTCAATTTGCCTAGGTTTAGGATCCGTTGTCGATGCGAATTTATTCATGTTGATCCAAACAACTGTAGTAGGTCCTTCAGGAACTCCTAATGAGTTTTTACATTGTACGGAATAAAAGTAAGGATCTTTCCCTTCTCCGATACCTAAAGATACCGTCTGTATGTTTACTGCGAAATTAGAACCCGAGCCGGTACCATATGCAATATCCCAATCGGCTGCTAAATCTCCAACAAAGCCATTGGCCGTTTTGAAGGTCCAATCATATCCATTTGGACAACCTGTAGCCACAAATTTACTCTGAAAGTCGTGAAGCCCCCCAATTGAAATACCTCCTGAGACACCATTAATTTTAGGAGTGTTTTGAGCTTGAAGCTGGAAAAATCCTAATAAGGACAAGATTGCGATTAAACTGA
>CANIYB010000002.1 GCA_947471105.1 Cytophagaceae bacterium | reverse complement strand
GGGCGTTTATTTGTTTGCCAATTTATTGGGCAATGAATCTGGCCGAGTCATTTTTGATGGAGATGCTTACATTGCTCAGAATGGCCGAATTACAGTGGAATCCAAGCGGTTTTCATTTGCTGATTCAAATTTAATTTATTCTGCTGTAGACCTTCGAACTATATCTTCCCTTGCAGATGATATAATTAAATCCACAACAGAGGTTTCCGAAACGGATCAACCAGCATCAGAAAATTTAATATATCCTTGGGAAGATTCAACATACATGAAAGAGGAGGAATTTGCTCGGGCCATATCATTAGGTCTGTTTGATTACCTGCGAAAGTCTAAATCCTTTGGATATGTGGTTTCCTTATCAGGCGGTGCAGATTCCTCAGCCATTAGTTCGCTTTGTTTTATGGCAATGCATTTAGCAGAAAAAGAAATAGGATTTCAAGGACTCAAACAAAAATTAGCCTATATCCCTTGGATAGATTCGGTTGAAAACTTGAGTGTTTTAATGTCAAAATTATTGACCACAATCTATCAAGGTACCGTGAATTCTTCCAGTGATACGCGACAATCAGCAAAAGAGTTGGCTGAATTTATAGGTTCGACTCATTTTGAAATTGATATTGATGCGCTGGTAAAGGGCTATCGAACCTTGATTGAGGGCGCTATCGATCGTACTTTATCTTGGGAATCAGATGATATTACCTTGCAAAATGTACAAGCTCGAGTAAGAAGTCCAAGTGCGTGGATGTTTGCTAATATTAACAATGCCTTACTTTTAGCTACTTCAAATCGTTCAGAGGCGAGCGTAGGATATGCGACGATGGATGGAGATACTTCGGGATCAATATCACCCATTGCCGGAATAGATAAAACATTTTTGAGAAAATGGTTGATTTGGGCAGAAATGCATGGACCGCTTGATGGGCATAAAATGGCAGGTTTACACCGGGTCAACACGCTTGAACCGAGTGCCGAGCTTAGGCCATTAGGAAGTCATCAAGTGGATGAGGAAGATTTGATGCCATATCCGATATTAAATGACTTGGAACGATTGGCTTTTTATGATCGAAAATCTCCTGAGGAATGTCAGAAACTTATTATTGACATGTATCAATCCAAGTTTCCGAAAGATAAATTAATTGAATTTACACATCGTTTTTACAGGCTTTGGGCAAGAAATCAATGGAAACGGGAGCGTTATGCACCTGGATTTCATGTGGATGATTATAGTTTAGACCCTAAATCTTGGTTAAGATTTCCCATCTTATCAGCTGGATTAGAAAAAGATTTACCCGCTTAATTATGCTATTAGTCATTGACATTGGAAATACGGACATCGTATTTGGATTTTATGCCGAGAATACTTGGAAAGCTATTTTACGCACTCCTACGCATCAGCCATGGAGCCCATTGCGCCTGCAAATGTGGTTAGTTCGGGAGTTAAAAGAGAAGGGTTTTGAATCCTATCAACCCGATTCCATCTTAATCAGTTCGGTCGTTCCATCGGTCTTACCTCAAATTCAGAAGGGTATTGATTTTTGGTCGGGGAAAAAATCGAAGTGCATGGGCACTGAATTGTATGTGAATTTGCCCATTGAGGTCATTAGCCCAGATGAAATTGGTTCTGACTTAGTCGCTAATTCGGTATATGCGCATTTGAATTATAAAACGGATGTGCTCATCGTTGACTTTGGTACCGCATTAACCTTTACATTAGTGGATGCACAGGGGAAAATGCAAGGTGTTTCCATTGCCCCAGGATTGAAAACAGCGGTGAAATCTTTGTTTTCCCAAACGGCCCAATTACCTGAAGTGCCTCTTGAAATGCCAGAATCGGCCTTAGGGTTTGATACTGTTTCAGCGATTCAATCAGGGATATTATGGGGCTATGTAGGTTTAGTGAAGGAAATGATTTTTCAAATCAAAGCCGAAAAAGGTGCTCACATTAAAGTATTAGCCACGGGTGGATTGTCATCTATTTTGACTCCCTTGGAATCTTCCTTTGATGAAGTGAATAAGTTAATCACCTTAGAAGGCTTACGATTGATTGCACAATTATAATTGCATGGGCATGACTCCAAAATCACAAGGATATTATTTTCCTCCCGAATGGCATCCTCATAAGGCCACTTGGATTACTTTTCCACATAACGACCATTCATGGCAAGCAGAAAAATTGCCTGACATGTATCCTGAATATTTTCAGTTGATTAAGGCGATTTCGGTAGGAGAGCTAGTGAATATCAATGTCCATGATCTTGCGTTAAAAGAGTTTATTGAGGGCCGATTACCTTTATATGGGATAAGTCCAGATCAAATTAAATGCCATATTCGACCAACGAATGATGCATGGTGTCGAGATCATGGTCCTGCATTTTTAATTCATCAGCATACAGATTCTCGGATGATTGTAGATTGGGAATATAATGCTTGGGGTGGGAAATATCCGCCATTTGATGATGATAATAAAATACCTGTTGGGATCGCTCAATCGTTAGGTTTGCCGTTTGCCCAGCCCAAAATTATCATGGAAGGCGGATCCGTTGAGTTTAATGGAGCGGGAAGTTTATTGACGAGTAGGTCTTGTTTGCTGAATGCCAACAGAAACCCTCATTTAAACCAAGGTCAAATCGAAGAATACCTGATGGAGTATTATGGGGTGGACCAAGTGCTTTGGGTGAGTGATGGGATTGTCGGAGATGATACGGATGGTCACATTGATGATACGGTTCGGTTTGTAAATTCAGATACTGTTATCGCCATGGTGGAGCCTAAAAAATCCGATGAAAATCATGAGGTGTTAGCGAAAAACTTAAAAGAATTATCTCAAATGCGTTTAATTTCAGGCAAGCAGCTGACCATAGTTGAATTGCCTATGCCGGATCCAGTGATCATAGATGAATTTAGGGCGCCTGGTTCGTATGCCAATTTTTACATTTCCAATGCAGGGGTTCTCGTTCCCACATTTGATTGTCCTCAGGATGAGATCGCTTTAAATCTCTTAACACAATTATTTACCGATAGACCCGTTATAGGTTTATCGGCCAAAAAAATTATTTGGGGGCAAGGAAGTTTTCATTGCTTGACCCAACAAGAACCTCAGGGAAATTAATGCATAAATTTAGTATACTCATGTTTGCTGTTTGCCTGTTCGGGTGTCATTCAGGTAGACGATTGTCCCCACAAGAAAATGTAGCTACTAAGAAGGTTCAGCTGAAAAGCAAGCAAGTTGATCTACTACTTAAGCCTTTAATCGCTCACGACATACAAGAAAATTTAACGCGATATGATGAGTTGTTCGTCACCTATAGTCTCAGTGTGGTGGAAAAAGATTCCGTAGTTAAAGCAGCACACGGAACCCATTACCTAGGGAAGGTTAAAAAAGGGGCTAAAATGAATTTGGATTCAATACCTGGTTTACGTTTAGAGTTAAAAGAAGGACAAAAATTAGGCATACAAATCGCCCTTTGGGAAATAGATGACTATTCAAAGAGTCAAAAAATTTTGAACAAAGTAAGCACGTACAGTAATGCGCTTCAAATCCCCTTGACATTCATTGAGTGGAGTTCTGCAAGTAATCCATTAGGTTGGTTTTTGTGGGGCACGAGATTAAGTTCTGTGGGATTGGATTTTTTAGCCACTTTAGATCGAGATGATTTATTAGGTATTTCTGAAGGGGTATGGAGTTGGGAAGATTTGTCTCTTCAAAATAGACCCAGAATTAAACGCATTCAATGGAAGGGCAAAGATTCAGCCATAAATTCCTTTCATTATGAATTTGGGTATGAAATAAAGGTCAAGGATATTGTCAAATAGATCACTTTCTCAATGATTTTTCGTAATTTTATCGGCTTATCTAGGTCAATTAAGCCCCAAGGATTTTAAATTTTATGCGTTTAAAAATACGTTTTTTAATTTTGTTGTTTTTCGGAGTGGGCTTGTTGTCTAATTTGTCTAAGGCTCAATCTGATTTTGTGCTACAAATTGGAAATAAGAAAATCAGTTCCTCCCTTTTTGAGAAAGATTACAGAAGATTATTAGAGAGTGATAGTATCAAATCGGGGAATAAGCAAAAGTTTTTGTCGGATTACATTGATTATCAAATCAAGATATTAGCTGCTGAGGAAGCTAAAATACCTTCATCTCCTGGATTTCAAGATGAATATCAAAGTTTTAGGAAGGAATTAGCCAGTCCATACTTGATCGATAATGATCAATTAGAGACCTTGGTAAGGGAAGCCTATCAGCGATCTAAATTTGAGAAGCAGATTGCTCAGATTCTCGTGAAATTACCCATCAATCCTAGTGCCGCGGATACTTTGTTGGCCTTTCAGAAAATTGACAACATTCGCAAAAAACTTGTCGCTGGGGAAGATTTTAAAGTATTAGCGACTAAGTTTTCTGAGGATGATATGTCGGCGCCTAGGGGAGGATTATTAGGGTATGTCTCCATCCTTCAAACTAAATATCCCCTTGAAAATGCAATTTATTCCCTGGAGAAGGGTCAGCATTCGGGTATTATTCGGACTGAGACTGGATATCACATCATCGAAGTCTTAGATATTCGGCCTAATCAAGGTAAAATCCGTTTAGCTCATATATTAATTTCAGTACCTGTAACGGCAGCTACCAATTTGCAAGTGGAGGCAAAAAATAAGATCGATCAGGTACAAAAATATTTAGTGAAGGGGGATGATACATTTGAAACAATTTGTAGAAACTTTTCAGAAGATCCCTATTCGAAAGGTAGAGGAGGCGAATTAAGGCGTTGGTATTCTTCGTCTGAATTATCAGAAGAACTACAAGATAAATTATTTAATATCCAACGTTTGGGTGATTATACAGAACCTATTCGGACCAATTTAGGTTGGCAAATCTTTAAATTATTAGACAAGAAGCCCATATTAAGTTATGAGGAGATGGCTGAATATTTAAGGCAAAAGGTGTTGACTGATTCTGAACGTAGTGCCATCATAAAGGCTTCTTTCATGAAGCGTGTCCGACAAGAAAACAAAGTTTTGATTAATGAGGCAAATAAAAAGGTAGCTCTAGAGCGCTTTGCTCAGGATCGTGTAGGTGACGAGGTATATCTTAATTTTCCATTATTCTCCATCGACCAAAAGTCTTTTACGATTAAGGAGTTTTATGCTTTTATCGTAGACCAACAAAGAAAAAAGATTAAGGCTTTGGGGTATTTGCCGACCATCTCCGAAGAATTTTGGTTGGAACAATTTATCGATTTATTTACACTTCAGGCGGAGGAACAACATTTGGAAGTAAAATACCCTGCCTTTAAGGATCAAATGAAGGAATTCTATGAGGGCAGCTTGTATAGTAAAATTACGGAAAAGGAGATTTTTGAGCCTTCGTTAGATTCGGTACGCCAACAAAAATACTATGCTTCCAATGCGTTAAAGTTCACGATGCCAAGTCGTTTGGAAGCTAAATTGGTCATTGCAGATAATGCAAAGACACTCTCAGATGCTCTAGAGTTATTGAAGTCGGCGCCCTATCCGATGAACAAGCGGTTTCCTGATCTTTTGTTTCAGTTTGGACAAAGTCAATTGACCGAAGCGTCTACCAAACTTTTACAAGAATTATTTATATTAATGGCCAAGAATCGAGAGTATGTCATTGAAATTTCTGGACATCATGATTCGAGTGAATTGGATAGTCTGGCTCAGGGAAGAATTAATCGAGTTGCCTCTTATTTAAATAAAAAGGGAATTGCAAACACTCGGATTATTGAAAAATTAGAGGGAAATTTGAAGTCTGCTTCGAAAACGGATAAAACTAAAAATTCGCGTGTTTCATTAAAGTTCTATTCTCAATCGATGGAAGACGTGGTTAAACGGTTTAATGCCATTAAGCCCATGAGTCTTTTGGCAGAAGAAGGTTTTTTCAAACGTGGAGAAAATGCGATATTGGATAGTATTCCGTGGGAAGTAGGTAAAAAGAATTTCGAAAAAGCGGGTAGATATTATTTTGTTGACGTTAAAAATATTGAGAAAGAGCGTTTAAAGAGTTTTTCTGAGGCTAGAAGTTCAATTATTAGGAATTTACAGGCTGAATTAGAACAAAATTGGATATTAAATTTGAAAAAGAGTTTTCCTATCATCCGACAAGAGGATGAGTTAAATAAAATAATGCAATAGACATGATGAGGATTAAGAATTTATTTTTAGGAGTAGTGGGTTGTTTACTTTCAATCACAAGTGTAGCCCAAGAAGCAAATACGGCTCAGTTATTGGATAAGATTATTGCCAAAGTGGATAACCATTATATCCTAAAATCAGAGATTGAACAACAGTTTCAGCAATATCAATCTAGCGGTCAAGCCAACACTCCAGATCGTTGCCAAATTTTAGAAGGATTAGTAATCAACAAACTTATGTTGGCAAAAGCTGAAATTGACTCAGTCATTGTCGAAGATAAGCGTATTGATATAGAGTTGAATTCTCGAATGGATCAAATGGAGCAACAATATGGCACTGCAAAGAATATTGTGGAGGCTTTTGGCAAACCCATAGCAACCATGAAAGAGGAGTTGAGGGCCAATTTGAAAGAGCAAATGACGGGTCGTAAAATGCAAGACAAAATTACAGATGATGTCAAAATAACCCCTAAGGAAGTGGCTGCATTTTTTGGTACTATTCCGACGGACTCATTGCCCTATTTGCCTTCGGAAGTTGAGGTTGGACACATCGTTCGCTTAGCCCAACCCAATAAAGATCAAAAAAATGAATTGATTTCTCGTCTGTTAGATTACCGCAGGCGAATAGAAAAGGGGGAAAGCTTTGAAGAATTGGCGAAATTATATTCGGAGGATTTGGGAAGTGGTAAACGTGGAGGAGATTTAGGTTTCTCTAAGCGTGGCCAGATGGTTGCACCGTTTGAAGCCGCTGCCTTAAAGTTAAAGCCAAATCAAATGTCGGAAGTGGTAGAAAGTGAGTTTGGTTTTCACATGATTCAGTTATTAGACGTACGTGGACAGGAATATCATGCCAGGCATATTTTGCTTAGACCAGATTATCAAAAATTAGATTTAACGGAGCCTACTAAATACTTAGACAGTATTCGAGTTTTGATCCAACGTGATTCTATTAAGTTTGATGCCGCTGCTCGTGATCATTCTCAGGACAAGGGAACGCAGGATGCTGGGGGGTTAATTATGGATATGGGAAGTCGCTCATACCGAATTCCTTTTGACGGAACGATGGAACCAGGTTTGTACTTTTCGATTGATTCCATGAAAGTGGGGACCATTTCTACTCCTATTCCTTACCGAACTGAGGACGGCCGAAGTGCTGTTCGTATTTTGTATTTTAAGGCAAAGCATCCGCCTCATTTTGCAAACTTAAAGGAGGATTATCAGAAAATTTCAAATATTGCTTTGACGCGTAAGAAGAATGATGCGATTGAAAAATGGTTTTTAAAAGCAAAGGAGGACGTATTTATTTACATTGATGACGAGTTTAAGAGTTGCAATACGCTTGGGACTGTTGGCGGATCATCAGGAGGAGCTTCTCAATAAGTATGATGAACGACGTTAAACTTGCCGAAACATTTTTTGAAGACATTCAGGCTTTAAAAGCGGCTATTCATCAAAGGGTAGTAGGCCAAGATTTAACCATTGAATTAATGCTTAATGCATTATTTTGTCAAGGTCATTGTTTGCTGGTCGGAGTTCCCGGTTTGGCAAAGACTCGTTTAGTTCACACCATTTCCTCATTGGTCGCTTTGGATTTTAAACGAATCCAGTTTACACCCGATTTAATGCCTTCGGATATCATAGGATCTGAAATCTTGGATGCTAATCGCAACTTTGTATTTAATCGCGGTCCTGTATTTACGAATTTAGTATTGGCTGACGAGATTAATCGGACTCCACCCAAAACTCAATCAGCGCTTTTAGAAGCTATGCAAGAGGAAACGGTGTCTGTATCGGGGACAAGTTTTGAACTGCCTAAACCTTTTCTAGTCTTTGCTACTCAAAATCCGATTGAGCAGGAGGGAACATATCCGCTACCAGAGGCCCAATTAGATCGTTTTTTATTCATGATTAAATTAGAATACCCTAGTTTTCAGGATGAAATTAATGTGGTTCGCATGACGGAACAAACGAGGGTAGATGTTGACATTAAACCGTTATTGACGATTAGTTCTTTATTAGCTTATCAAGATTTAATTAGACGTGTTCCTGTTTCAGATCATGTGGTTGAAGCGGCAGTTACCTTGGTCCATAAAACTAGACCAGATAATGAATTGGCAGCAGAATCTACCAAAGAATTTATCACCTGGGGTGCTGGACCACGCGCTTCTCAGAATTTAATTTTGGCTGCAAAATGCAGGTCTTTGATGCATGGTCGATATTCTCCTAATGAGGAAGATGTTCGCGAGGTGGCAGTAGCCGTGTTACAACACCGTATTATTTTATCTTATAAGGCAGAATCGAAAGGATTTTCAGCTGCAGATATCATCAAAATGCTGATTGCCTAAATAGCTACAGGTGCTTTAATGCCTGGATATGGGTCGTAATTTTCTAAGGTAAAATCTTCAAAAACAAAATCGAGTAGGTCTTTCTTGTCAGGATTGATTCGCATAGTGGGCAATGGGCGAGGGCTACGGGTCAATTGTAGGTCAACTTGTTCCATGTGATTGCTATAAAGGTGTGTATCACCACCGGTCCATACAAAGTCACCTAAAGCTAAATCACAAACTTGGGCCACCATCATCGTTAAAAGCGCATAGCTAGCGATATTGAACGGGACACCTAAAAACACATCGGCGGACCTTTGGTATAGTTGGCATGATAATTTACCATCCGCCACGTAAAATTGGAAAAAGGCGTGACAAGGCATTAGAGCCATTTTAGGTAAATCGGCCACATTCCAAGCACTTACGATAATTCGCCTTGAATCGGGATTTGTTTTTAAGGTATGAATAACATCTTTTATTTGGTCAATGACTTGACCATCAGCTCCTTCCCAAGAACGCCATTGTTTGCCATATACTGGTCCTAAATCTCCCGTTGGGCTTGCCCACTCATCCCAAATACTGACATTGTTTTCTTTTAAATAGGCCGTATTTGTTTCTCCTTTTAAAAACCAAAGTAATTCATAGATGATGGATTTCAAATGTGTTTTTTTCGTGGTGACCAATGGAAATCCATCGGCTAAATTGAAACGCATTTGGTACCCAAAAACACTGGTTGTACCTGTGCCTGTACGATCCGATTTATAGGTGCCTTTTTCTTTTATGTGGGTAAGTAGATCTAAATAAGCTTGCATGTTAGGCTATAAATTGATTTGAGTTTAAAACTAAGGTATGTGTTATTTTGGCGCTGGGTTCTAGTTGGGCCGTAGCCGAGCAATATTTCTCCATCGATAATTGGATTGCTTTTAATGCTTTTTTTCCATCGATGGCGCCTTTTAGTTCAAATTGAATGTTGATTTCATTAAAAGGTGTTTTCTCGGTCCCTTCTATTTTTTCTCGGTTTCCTGAAATTCTAATTTGAAAATCTTCAATTGCTTGGCGTTGCTTTTTTAGAATTAAAATAACATCTATGGCGGTACATCCACCGATACCCATAAGTAGTAATTCCATCGGTCTAGCACCTGCATTATGTCCACCTATACCCTCGGCGGCGTCTATATGAACCGGAACGGAGGAGTTGCCCATTCCTTCAAAATGAAAATCATCATCTATCCTCTTTAAAACTACTTCCATCTTATTTTAATAAATTTGATTTTAATTCTTGTTTCCACAAAACATCTCCCTTTACGTCACGTAAAGTAATATTTAATGTGCGATCTTTTAATGGGCCTGACACACTGACTGTGGCAAATGCTCGTTCTTGAGTCATTGTTCCTGGAACTAATTGTTCGTTTAAATCCAATTTATGAGGCGTGGCTGTTCCGGCAGTTAATGGCGAAACAGTTAAATCATATAAGGGATAGGTGCCTGGGCGTTCGAGTTTCCAAAAACTAGAAGTATGTCGATCGCCTGACAGAAATACAACTCCGGGAATATTTCTATTTTGTATTTCTTTTAATAATTGATTCCTTTCTTGTTCATAATTAGCCATATTTTCAAAGATTTTAGCCGGATTTATGATTTGTCCTCCATTCACAACGATTTTGAAACTCGCTCTACTGGTTGTTAATGCATCCAAAAGCCAATTTAATTGCTTTTGACCAAAGTAATCTTTTGCGGGATCTTTTAAATCATTTGGCGCCTTAAACCAACGGTCATCCATTAAGAAAAACTCGGTATCGGACCACTGAAACTGGCCTGTGATCGCTTCTTGCGGGAATACATAATTTAAATTACCCCAATAAAGCTTAAACAATTCCAAGGCTGTATTTTTTAACACAAATGAGCGATCTGCATCATTTGGGCCATAATCATGATCATCCCAAATAGCATAATGATGTGTATTTGCTAAGAGTGCTTGGACTGATTTTTGTCCTCGAGTATGGTCATTTCGATGGATCATTCCTGTTTTTGTATTCCAATCGGGTTCTCGGTAATAAAAATTATCTCCTCCCCAAATCATGAAATCTGGCTTTTGTTGATAGATCGACTGGTAAATTTCGTCGGCACCTCCATATGGTCTACCGGGCCGATCATAATTTTCATCATTAATGTAATTGCAGGATCCAAAGGCAAAAGTAAAATTGGGTGGATCCGTTCGATATTGCCATAATGCTTGAGTTTGAAATTCAAGTGGATAATCAAAGTTCATTTTTTTGCCATCTATCCAGACCTCATAGGAATATTTCTTGCCCATTTCCACTTGGTCAGTGATGATTTTGGTAATAAAATTATCTTGCTTTTGAGTTTGAATGGGATCGGTTGATTTCACTGGGCTATTCGATTTGTTATCTTTTTGCCAATATTTTATTTCAACCTTGGACGACTTTTCAGTTTGAATCCAAATTAAGGTCTCCTTCATTTCGGAATACCCTAGCATCGGACCGCTTTTAATTTGACTAAAAACGCTTGAGCAAACGATGAAATAAAGAAATGTGTATAAGTATTTCATTTGATGATCATTTTAGGGCTATATTTGTCGCTAAATTTAATTTCAATGGCATATTATTCCATTCAAGGTATTCAGTTAACGGACTTGGCCCAACAATTTGGAACGCCCTTATATGTCTACGATGCAGACAAAATTAGGGAAAAAATTTCAGTTCTTCGTGGGTCATTGAAGGGTTTTCCTTTATCGATTAAATATGCGTGTAAAGCGAATACCAATATATCTATTTTGCGCATCATGCTGCAAAATGGAGTGGATTTAGATGTAGTTTCTCCCCAAGAATTAGAATTAGGTATCTTGGCTGGTTATGCTGGCAGTCAAATAACTTTTACTCCGAGCGGAGTTGATTTTTCGGAGATTGAATTTGCTGTTGACAAAGGCGCCATTGTGAACTTGGATAATCTTTCAGTACTTGAAAAGTTTGGTCAAAAATATGGCTCAACTAAGCCTTGTCTTATTCGCATTAAGCCTCATGTTTTTGGTGGTGGAAATGAAAAAATCATGACCGCTCATCCTGAATCTAAATTTGGTATTTCCATTCATCAAAAAAAGGAAATTTTAGCCATTGTCAATCAATATAAAATTCATGTCATTGGTTTGCACCAACATACTGGCTCGGATATCAAAGATGGTAAAACGTTTCAAGAAGCGGCATCTGCACTTTTTGAATTTGCGTTTGACTTTAAGGACTTGGAAATTATTGATTTAGGGGGTGGATTTAAAGTTCCCTATTCTCCCGAAGATCCGGGGGTTGATATGCAGGAAGTAGGCCAATTGATGAGCCAATCTTTTCTTGAATTTAGTCGTCAATATGGACGAGAATTAAAGCTTTGGGTGGAGCCAGGCAAGTTTTTGGTGAGTGAGGCTGGAACCTTTTTGGCACAGGCAACGGTGGTTAAAAATGATCCGATCAAGACTTTTTTAGGAATTAACACTGGCCTTAATCATTTGATTAGACCCATGATGTATGGTTCTTATCATTATATTTTTAATGCTTCCAATGCAAACTCAGGTAATCAAAAAGCTTACCGAGTGGTCGGAAATATTTGTGAAACCGATACCTTTTCATTTGATTTTAATGGCAAACAAGATGAACGAAATTTGAATGAGGTACATGAGGGTGACATTATTGCATTAGCTAATGCCGGTGCTTATGGGTTTACCATGGCATCCCACTATAATTCAAGATTTCTGCCAGCGGAAGTGCTCATTGATCAAGGCAAAGCCGTTATCATTCGGAAGAGAGAGACGTTGGATGATTTGACTAGAAACCAAGTTTTTATGTAGAGACGCGATACCTCGCGTCTGTTTACATTAATTATTGTGATAAATTTATGTCCTAATTTACGCGCCTAAAAATAGACGCGAGGAATCGCGTCTCTATAGGAATTTGGAATTAAGACGCGAGGAATCGCGTCTTTACAATTTCCCTAGTAAAGCACCCAAGTATCCTTTGAACCTCCTCCTTGAGAGGAATTTACGACTAAAGATCCCTTTCGCAACGCCACACGGGTCAATCCTCCAGGCATTACATTCACGCCATCTCCATATAAAATATAGGGCCTTAAATCAACGTGCCTGCCTTCCGCATGGTCATCAATTAAGCATGGCACTCGGGATAATGAAATCGTTGGCTGAGCGATATAGTTTCTTGGATTAGCCAAAATGTACTTTTTGAAATTCTCTTGTTCTTCTTTGGTCGATTTTGGACCGATCAACATCCCATAACCACCGGCCTCATTGGCCTCTTTGACTACCAAATCTCCGATGTTTTCTAACACAAACTTCAAATCATCTGGCTCACTACAGATATATGTTTTTACATTATCGATGATGGGTTCTTCTCCTAAATAATATTTGATCATTCGAGGCACATAGGCATAAATCACCTTGTCGTCGGCAACGCCAGTCCCAGGTGCATTAGCTAAGGCAACTTTCCCTTTTTTATACACATCAAATATCCCTGGAATTCCAATTAAGGAATCCGGATTAAAAGTTTTAGGGTCTAAAAATGTATCATCAATTCGCCTATAAATAACATCTACTATTTTGAAACCTTTGGTCGTTCTCATTTTTACATAGCCTTCATGCACGACTAAATCACGCGCATCAACTAACTCGACACCCATTTGTTGGGCCAAATAGGAATGTTCAAAGTAGGCTGAATTGTAAATTCCAGGAGTAAGCACCACCACAGTAGGTTCTGGTCGATCGCTAATAAATCGGAGCATTTGCAATAGCTTATGCGGGTAATCGGCAATGGGCCTAATTTGTGTTTTTGCTACAACTTCAGGAAATGTTTGCTTCAACAACTCCCTGTTTTCCATCATATAGGAAACGCCAGAAGGGCATCTTAAATTATCCTCTAAAACCATATATTCGCCATCATTTCCCCTAATTAAATCCGTTCCTGTGATGTGGATCCAAATATTTTTAGGCGGTTTAATGCCCATGCATGGCGCTAAAAAGTTTTTTGATGAGTAAATGACTTCTTTTGGAATGATGCCATCTTTGATGATTTTTTGATCAGAATATATGTCGGCCAAAAACAAATTTAAGGCCGTTATTCGCTGAATTAATCCCTTTTCTATTTTCTCCCATTCCTGTGCACTGACAATTCTTGGGATGATGTCAACGGGCATTATGCGCTCTGTTCCTTCATTTTCTGAATAGACATTGAACGTAATACCCATAGCCATTAATGCTCTCTCTGCAGAAATTTGTCGCCGCATGAACTCTTCCTTCGTAAGCTGTTCTACGCGGTCTTTAAAATAGGTATATCCTGACCTTGTTTTTCCGTCTTCGGTAAACATTTCGTCAAAAAAGCCCTCTGCGTTATAGTTGTCAAATGAGAAATTCATAGGCTCGAAAATTATAAATTGCTTGATTAATCAATAATTTAAAATTTTATTTTTGATTTAATTTTCAAAAAGAAATAATTTTTCAATTCTTTCCCTAAATACAATTTAAATTATTGGAAATTTACCATTTTCATTTGATAATGCGCTCATTTTTAAGTCAATGAGCTAGCATTTGATTCATATAAACCATGGAACTATAATGATTAACTTAGATCAACTATATTAATTTGTCCTTTGAGGATGATATATTTGTGAATGGAAAATGATGAGTTAGTTGATTCGTTAGAGTTGTTGGTCAAGCTTTGGGATGTACATGGCGTTAATGAGTTCAAAGCTAAAAATCTTTCTTTTGCGATACGTGGATTAGACAAGTTTCCTGGGTTAATAAACCAGTTGACACCCGATCAGTTAGTATTGATTCCTGGTGTGGGAAAAGTCATCGTCCAATTAATATATCAACTTGCTCAAACAGGAACTTGTCAGGAATTAGCAGAGATTGTTGAAAAGACGCCACCCGGCATCTTAGATCTTCTGAAAATAAAGGGTCTGGGCGCCAAAAAAGTTCGAGCCATTTGGCAGGAACTAAATGTGTCAAATTTCCAGGATTTGAATATTGCTTGTCAGAATGGCCAAATTGAAAAATTAAAAGGATTTGGCTCTGCGATCCAATCGTCCATTCAATCTCAAATCATTTATATTCAAGAAAACAGGAAAAAACTTAGGTTAGATAAAGCGATATTTTTAAGTGATCGCATACTGGCCATGTTGCAAGTGACATTTGACAAAATAGCTATTTCGGGGGAATTAAGGCGTAATTGCGAAGTCATTACCTCTTTAGTTTTTGTGATAGAAACCGATAATATTTTTGGAAGTCAAAGTGAGATTTCTGAGCTTACCGGTTTCTCTGAGGATCTCCAAGCCTCTTCTCCTTTTACTTGGCGTGGTTTTTTTGAAGATCATTTAATACCCATTGAAATTCATTTGGTTGACGAATCTGAATTTGTTTCCGCCTTATTTCAACATAGCGCTCACGAAAATCATTTGGAATCTATTGATTTTTACAATCAATTTCAAGGTAAAAGCTTGTTGACGGAAGAGTCCATTTACCAATCATCAAACAAGCCATTTATTCTCCCTGAAATGCGGGAGGGATTACAAGAGTTTGACTGGGCAGGCCAACATCAAAATACAGATTTGATTGAAGAGCAGGATTTACAAGGCTGCTTGCATAACCACTCCGTTTATTCAGATGGAAAAAATACACTCCAAGAAATGGCAGAAGCTTGTCGGAGTTTAGGCTTACATTACTTTGGAATTGCTGATCATTCGCAATACGCGGCTTATGCAGGTGGATTAAAGGAAGAAGATGTTTATCGGCAGCATGAAGAAATTGACCGCCTCAATTTATTGTGGTCTGATTTTACCATCTTGAAAGGAATCGAAGCAGATATTCTGCCGGATGGATCTTTGGATTACAATGACCCTATTTTATCCCAATTTGATTATGTAGTGGCCTCTGTGCATGCCAACCTAACCATGGATTTGGATAAAGCGATGTCTCGTTTAATTCGTGCCATCGAAAATCCATATACATCTATTTTAGGTCACCCAACGGGCAGGCTATTGCTTTCTAGACCCGGTTATCCTTTGAATACGCATAAAATTTTAGATGCTTGCCTCGCTAACGGCGTCAGTATTGAATTGAATGCAAGTCCATATCGACTCGATTTAGATTGGCGGCACATTTATGCGGCGATGGATAAAGGGGTTTTTGTATCGATCAATCCAGATGCTCATAAAATAGAGGGGTTGAAAGACATGAAATATGGGGTAAAAGTGGGACGTAAGGGTGGACTACTGAAAGCACTCACCCTTAACGCTTTACCTTTAAATGATTTAAAAGCCTTTTTTAAAAAGAATTAGAAGTTGGGCTTCAAAAGATATTTAGCGTAAAAATCGTCAATGACCCGGACTGCTTCTGTGGGGGTATCGACCAGTGCAAACAATTCAAGATCATCTTCATGAATGTTTCCATTTGGAATCATGGTGGATTTTATCCAGTCTAATAATCCTTTCCAATATTCGGTGCCCACTAAAACCACAGGAAATCTACCTATTTTATGTGTTTGGATGAGGGTAAGGGATTCAAACATTTCGTCTAGCGTTCCAAATCCCCCAGGCATTATAATGAATCCTTGGGAGTACTTGACAAACATTACTTTTCGGACAAAAAAGAAATCAAAATTGATATTTTTATCTGTGTCAATATAAGGATTAGGAATCTGTTCAAAAGGTAATTCGATGTTTAAGCCTACGGAGCGTCCATTTTCTGATTTGGCACCTTTGTTGCCCGCTTCCATAATTCCAGGGCCGCCGCCCGTAATCACCCCATAGCCATGTCGGACTAATTTAGCCGCAATTTTTTCAGCTATTTGGAAGTATTTATCCTCCGGTTTCGTTCTGGCCGACCCAAAAATTGATACGCAGGGGCCAATTTTGGATAATTTGTCAATGCCTTCAACAAATTCACTCATGATTTTAAATATTCTCCAGGATTCTTCTGATTTAATTTGAGACCACGTTTTATCGTCAAACGCTTTTTTTATTTTCTCTTCTTCCTCTTGCCACTGATTATCTGTCATATTTTAATTGTTTTGTCTATAAATGTAAATAATATCCCTGTACATTTGCATAAATTATTAAATACGAAGATGGATTCTCAAATAAGTTTTGCTGTGGGTGGTGATCATGCAGGTTTTGATTATAAAGATCAGTTGATTGATTTTTTGAAAAGCTTGAATATCAAGGTTCAGGATTTTGGAACTTATTCTGCTAGTTCCGTAGATTACCCAGATTTTGCCCATCCAGTGGCAGAATCAGTTGAAAAAGGAGAATATAATTTTGGCTTATTATTGTGCGGGAGTGCGAATGGTGTGGCCATTACGGCCAATAAACATCAAGGAATTCGAGCGGGTTTAGCGTGGAATTCTGAGGTGGCCGAATTAATTAGGCTTCATAATGATGCAAATGTCCTTTGCTTGCCTGTACGTTTTATTAGTTTAGACGAAGCTAAAAAATGCCTCAAAACATTTATTGACACAGCCTTTGAGGGTGGCAGGCATCAAAATAGAGTAGATAAAATTAGTTGTTGATTTTTTTATACGTGTGTGCATCAATCAATAAATATTGATTTGTCAATTCAGGCAGGTAATATCCTAATTTCTTAAAGTTACTTTCAGGGTCATAAATGTACGAAGGCATATCCTTATCAAAATAATCGTGCATCATGATGATTGTTTTATATTGATTTAGGTTAGTGAAAAGGGATTTCGAAAGTTCCCAATTGACAAAGGGGCCAGTCATTTGATTGTTTTGATATTCTTCTATTTGGGGACCTAAGACCATGATTTTCTCATTTCGGATCTTAAGTTTTTGCGTCATAATTCTTTGTTGGCCCACTTCAGTCCACTCATTTGAAAGGCTAAAAATCATCGCAATGAATATGGTAATAATCAACAATTCTTTCTTCCAATAGGATTTAAATAAATAAAATAGGTTTAAGGTAAAATAGATAAGGGAAGGCATTAAGAATACAAGGTTAATTCTCTCCACGGTGGGAATAATAAAGATGATCATTACACTGATTAAGAGCCACATCAAATTCGTTTGTTGGGCTTTTTGCGCATTGGAATTAATTTTGGTGCTATTTAAGACTTTTGCAAAACCCCAAATGCCTAAAATCATAGCAGGAATATAGGCTAATAGTATTTGTTTGATTTGTAAGGTTGTCGGAATATAAACGACGAAAGCGGAGTTTTTATAAACGTCAATAAATGCTTGAAGATTATCTCGATAGGAAAAAATTAAGCCTGTAAAAATGTAGAACAGAGAAAAGCCGACGATCAATAAAATGATTTGTCTGACATTAATACTGGAGTAAAAAAGCAGGCTCAGTATGGCCCAAAATATAAATAAAGCGTAGCTCAAGAAAAATACACTCGCTATTCCGATGTAGAGTCCAATTAAGAAAACACGGTCATTCACTTTCAAGGTGCTTTGTTGGGCTAAGATCTCATTCCAAGCTAATAGCAAAAAAAGTAATCCTAACATGGAGCCGTTCGGTACTAAAAACTCCATTGAAAAATGAAAAAATAGGCTGTATATAAAAAATGGTAAGTTGCCTAAGCTAGGAAGTAATAAATAACGCGAGATCGTTCGTTGGAATATGATGGCCTGCAGAACAATAATTCCTGTGGCTAAATAGGCATTCCAAGTGATTGGGATATTTAAAAAGTCGATTAATTGGTAGAAGTTGGCCGACAAAGGCCCAATATTTTCCCTTATATCCTTGTAAATACGATATCCGTGATTTAAGTTTTGGCCGATCAAGAAATTTTTAAATTCCCATGTATACGGCTGCAGATTAAATTGACTTATGATAATAGTCGTTATTAGCCATATGATGATCAAGAAGATCATAACAAAAATAGAGCTTGAACGAAGAATCTGAAACATATTTTCTTTTTGAAAAGACTAAATTACGGTGATTCCAATTATTATTGTGAAATTTGTGAGAATTTTGAGAAGAAAAGAATAGGAGCAATTATGGAAAGTAAACGTCAGCAAAAGTTTGGTAGGCAAATTCAGAAGGATTTGAGTGAAATTTTTCAAAAAGAATTTAAGGAAGTTTTTGGGGGTGCGATGGTGACCATTACGGATGTTAAAATCAGTCCAGACTTGTCACTGGCAAGATGCTATCTCAGTTTTTTGTTGGTCGACAAGCCCAACGAAATCATGAACGAATTGGAATTCAAGAACAAAGCTATTCGAAATGCTTTGGCTAATCGAATTCGAAAGCAGGTTAGAATTATTCCTAATTTGGCTTTTTTTCTTGACGATACGGCTGCTTATGCGGCTAAAATCGAAGCACTTTTTGATGGTTTGGTGATACCTCCCGCTTCCGATGAAATAGATTCAGATTATATCGATTAATAACCAAATAATTCATTGAACTTTCCGCTCTTCATCGCTAAACGCTATTTTGGTTCCTCTGTTAAGGCTCGATTTATCACCTTAATATCCAGAATCTCTATGGTAGGCGTGGGGGTGGAAGTGATGGCATTGATTTTAATTTTGTCGGTTTTTAATGGATTAGAGGATTTTCAAAAAGGTTTATTTAAAACGTTTGATCCGGACTTGAAAATCATTGCTAAAAACACACCTCGATTCTCGATCTCTGAGGAAAAACTGAAACAAATAAAGGCTTTGTCTGGGGTCACATTTATCAATCCCGTTTTAGAAGATCAAGCATTACTTCGTTTCGGAAAGAAGCAAGTCGTTGCTAGTTTTAAAGGTGTTGATGATTCTTTTTTATTGGCCAATCGGCTAAAAAAGCAAGTAGTCGAGGGTGATTATTTTCTTAAAAGTGAAGGGCATTCATTTGCTTTAGTGGGCATTGGCGTTTTTTTAAACATGGGAATGAGTTTTGAAAATGTCGTTGAGCCCATAGAAGCCTGGTATCCGAATCATCAATCTTTGCGGAAATTCTCGATTAATGAGGAAGCTATACGGAGTAATATTTTTTATCCTGCTGGGGTATTAGAAGTGGAGCAAACTTTCGATAATCAAACGGTCATTGTTCCGTTGGATTGGATGAACGATTTGGTGGGAGCAGAAAATAAATTATCGGGCTATGAAATTATGCTGGCCAATGGGGTGGACGAAAAAACAATCCAACAACAAATCAAACAAATTTTAGGAAACACTTTCTCCATTCAGACCCGTGATGAACAGCACGCGATGTTGTTAAAGGCCATCAAAATAGAAAAGCTTTTTGTGTTTTTAATCATGGCGTTTGTCATGGGAATTGCCTCCTTTACTCTTTTTTACTCCCTTTCTTTATTAGTTATTGAGAAAAGAAAAGATCTACGGACTTTATTGGCAATTGGTATTTCTCGATCTCAATTATTTAAAACCATCATGTGGGTAGGATTTTTGATCTGTTTCTCTGGGGCGATTTTAGGAATGGTCTTTGGCTTTGTTTTTGCTTGGGCCCAACAAACCTTTGGAATCATCGGATTAGGTATTCCCAATGCATTGATTGATGCATATCCGATTAAAATGGAATTAATGGATTTCGTGTGGACTTCTTTAGTCGTCTTGACCATTACCACTTTAGCCTCCATCATTCCGGCGCGCAAGGCTGTGGAAATGACTTTTAAGCAGTAGCAGCTGGGGGATTAAATTCTCCTTCCCATTTCGAAACCACGCAAGTGGCTACTCCATTCCCTGCTACCGAAGTCACCGTTCTACCCATATCTAAAAATGGATCGACTCCTAACAGCAAAGCAATTCCCTCTGCAGGTAAGTTGAACATTGTTAATGTTCCTGCAATAATGACTAGAGAGGCTCTTGGAACTCCCGCAATTCCTTTGGAAGTAATCATTAAGGTCAATAGCATGGTAATTTGTTGTTCTAAACTTAAATGAACTCCGTAGGCTTGGGCAATGAATCCGGTCGCAAAGGTCATATACAACATAGATCCATCTAAATTGAAACTGTATCCTAAGGGCAATACAAATCCAACAATACGCTTGCTGCACCCAAATTTCTCCAACGCGGCAATGGTTTGCGGGAAGGACGCTTCCGAACTTGCGGTTGAAAAAGAAATCAATAAAGCTTCTTTTAATTCTTTTAATAGTCGCCAGTAAGGGATGCCATTAAAAATACATATGAGCCACAAAATGACAACGGTAAAGAACAGCAATCCACCTAAGAAGCAAATCATCAAATACCCATAACTGATTAATATACTTAATCCTTTGTTGGCCACAACCGTGGTCATAGCTGAGAAAACAGCATATGGTGCTAGTTCCATGACATAATTAACCATTTTGAACACGACTTCCGCAATATTATCAATCACATGAATCAGTTTTTTTCCAGTAGCTCCAATGGATCCCAATGCTACCCCAAAGAATAAGGAGAAAATCACAATTTGGAGGATTTCATTTTCCGCCAAGGCTTTGAAAAAACTATCTGGGAATATATGAAGAATGAAATCTTCAATGGATTTTGTTTTAGACGCATCTATGCCTGTTTCTGTTCCGGCAGCGGGTTTAGGCCAACTTTGTAAACTGCCAGGCTTGGTGATGTTTACCACCACAAGGCCAGTAATCAGGGATAAAATGGTGGCAAAGTAAAAGTAGCCTATTGTTTTAATTCCGATTCTACCCACGGCTTTGAAATCGCCTAATTTGGCTATGCCCACTACCAAGGTGCAAAAGACCAAGGGGCCTACGATCATTTTGATCAGCCTCAAAAATATCTTGGAGACCACTTGTACCTTGGAAGCTAAATCATGGCTTGTTTCTGGCGAAAAGAATACATAAAAGAATTCTCCTAATGCAAGGCCAAGAATAAATCCAATGATAATTTTATGAGTAAGAGTTAATTTCATAGGTCTACATTCTTTAGGTATTTTTTATAGAATGGTTTTCGATAAAAAATCATTCCCCACAAAAATGGAAATAAAATTATATCTAAAAAAACATTTGATGTTTTATAAGTCACAAAATCCTGAATGTAACATCGGGACTCATCTATTTTGATCACTGAGTGCTCGTGTCTCCACAAATTGATTCCAAAGGGTACCTTAATTCCCTCATCGATGAAAATAGATTGGCTCGAATCCTGATGGGAATAGGTGATTTCCGATGACCAAATGACCTTTATGAAAAGCAAATTGATCTCAAGTATGACTAAATCTCCTTTGCTGCAACCATCAAATCGCTTGATGTCTACTTGAGGAAAAGGAGGTGATATTTTTTTTAATAATGCCTCATTAAATTGAGACCAAACAAAAGGCATAGAAGCTCCAATTTTTGTTTGGATGTTAAATGAGGGCATAAATCAATAATTTACGAGATGAATAAAGAGATTAACAGCGAAACTGTTTTCAGAAAAACCGTTTTAACGGCCATGGCAAAATACTCGGTCCAAGAAACAATTGTCTTTTCAGATGATTCTTCTTCCTCCGGTTTTTGATCAGTTGGTTGTCCTTCACTTAAACTCTTAGATCCCACTAATTCATTTCTATTTTGATTTGATTTCGTTGAATCCGTGATGCTCAGATTGAATTTAGGACGTATCACACTATACTCCACTAACCCAAAACTGCTCAGGAATAGCAGGCAGACTAAAGCTGCGCTAAGGATGTTGATCTTTTTCATTTTACTTTTGATTTGGCGGATTGTACTTGTTGTATTTGCTGCTCTAAAGCTAATTCATTGGCTTTTTGGTCCAACTTATTTTGCTCTTGATTCGCTAATATTTTTTCTTTTTCAATTCTAGTTTCTTCTAATTTTTTAGTCAAAAGTTCCGTTTGCCGCTTGTTTGAATCGAGTTCACGGACTAATCTTTCCGCGTATCGTTGATTTTTTAATTGGGCACTTTTGAGTTCGGCCAATTTACTTTCCTCTTTACGCAAAGATTCTTGTAGGTTAATGATTTGAGCAAAATCTTCTAACCACTGACTCGCTTCTTTAAACTTTTCATGCCCCGTTTGAATGTAATTATCTGGCCCCACACGCATGGAAACAAAAAGTTTGATTTTATTTTTTTCTTCAGTAATGATAGACAGGAGGTTGATCGGATTATCCGAAATGGACGATATTCTTGCTTGGTCTACGTGAATGGAGCCTGCTCTGCCGGCGTCAACAGTCCCTGTCTTCTTTAAATATTCTTTCCAGGCATTCGTGACATTTTTCTCTTCCGTATTTAAGTAGGTGTAAAAGCCTTCTTTCTTAGCTTTATCGATTTCTGCCAAACCCGAAAATACTTGGGCCGTCAACGGAACATATGCGATGAATATAAAAATACCTACTAATAGACTTTTCATATGATTTTGAAATGTTGATGTATTAACAAGCTATAAAGTTAAATCTTTTAACTAAAATAATTGACTAAATGGTACATTTTTGCGTGAGCGCTAGCTCAACTTGATTTAGATGATTTCTATAACCAAATAAGGTAAAATCCCCACCATCACTTAATTTCAATTTTTTTCTCAAATCTTCCGGCTTTCCTGGAAAATTTCGAGTACTAATATTCACTTGCTTGTTAGGTAAATGCTTATTAAGCCAACCCATATCCACAGGTCCTGTTTCTATGACCTGAAACGATTTTCCTGGAAATTTAGTATCCAACTCCTTGGAAGAATATAAATGGGTGTTTGAATTTAATTTAAAAACGTTTTCTGTTTCCACTGATTTAAAAAATCCAGCTTTTAATAGGCCCGGATGTGGTTCATAGAGGAAATTTGAAATGGGTCCTATCCTAGTCAGTTTTCTTTTTTCCGCCTCTAGTGTTCCTGAAAAAAGGTGCGAATTTTTTAAATTCAAGTCGATTACTTCAATCACGGGGTCCATTGTGGCATCTTTTGACTTGAGAAATAAAATTTCTTTCACTTCATTTTTAACGCAAACTACCCAAATTTTATCCACCCCATTCAGCTCTAAAATGGCCCGATCCAAATCCAGTAGCGGACTTGTTTTAAGCAATAATTGGCTTTTATCTTTTATCATGGGTAAAAAATCTAGCACATTGGGTTCACAGTCTTTGAATAATAGGACCTTGTCTCCTTTGGCATTTCTTCGAGCCGGATCTAGGTAGATAAAATCAAATGTCGAAACGGCTTGATTTAGATAGGCAAGGCCATCCCCGAGAATATGTTGGATATTGGTGTAACCTAATTGCGCATGATTATATGCCGTGATTTCTTTGAGGTTTTGTTGTCTTTCAACATACACGACTTCAATCGCTTTTTTAGCAAAAGCTGCCGAATCTACGCCCATTCCACCGCTGGCATCGAGGACCTTTCCATGGACGATATTGGCTTTAAAATTAGCGGTCGCTTCGGAGGAAGCTTGTTCTAAGGAGATCGATGGGGGAAAGAAAAGGTTTGTATGACTCACCCAAAAAGGCAATTTTAAAACTAATTTTTGACGAGCCTGAATTTGACTTGCTAATTTGCTGAGATCAAAATTGGGGTATTTTTTTCCCGACAAGGCGATTTGATGAGGATCCTGTTCCGCATGTATTTGGATGAAATGCTGTTCCTCTGGGCTTAACATGTGACAAAAATAGCGATCTATATGGATTAACTATAATTTTTCTGTAAATTCAATTTCGCAAAAAATATCCATAAATGGCCGTTTATAACTTAAAAGTAAATACTAAGAAACATCGTGTCAGTCATGATTTCTCACCTTTTGATATGGACCAAATCGGATGATCGGATTAATATTAGCTGCGGGTCGTTCCTCAAGGTTAGGAGAGCCTAAGATTTTGTTTCAGTATTTAGGAAAGAGTTTATTAGAGCGGACGTGCCAACAAGCACTTTCCGTGTGTTCCGAAATTTTAGTCTTAATCGGCGCTGAAACTGAAAAATCCAGCGAGATTTTGCTTAAACTTCAACGCACAAATTCTAAGGTCCAATTTTCCATTAGTGAACATTGGTCGGAAGGGATGGGCTCGACCTTGGCGGAAGGCCTACGCATGTTGGCTGATAAGCAGGACGATATCATGGTTTTGCTTTGCGATTTGCCTTTCATTGAGTCTTCGCACTTGTCGGCATTACAAAATGCAAGAAAATTGCACCCCAAGTTTTTTATTGTTTCTGATTTTGGCGGGCAAATGTCGCCTCCGGTAGTGATTCCTCATCAGTTTCAATCCCAGTTCTTTAACTGGAAAGGGGAGAAAGGCCTAGGTGAAATTTGGCATAAACAGGCAAAAGACGTTTTATATTGTCATTTCAATGTACAATATAAGGATTTAGATACGCCAGACGACAAGGCCTATTGGCGCGTGGTCGAAACTCAAAATACTGCTGAATAGCCATACATTTTGGGCCTTGATTTTGGGTCTCAACGTGGAAATTATTACCTTTATAGCTTGCTTAGTTAAGAGCAAATATTTTTTCAAATTAATCTTACATTGTGGAATCTATTGACAATTTACCTACCGTTGAAACTGCCAAAAAATTAGGTTTACTACCAGAAGAATATGATCGAATTCAGGAGATTTTAGGTCGGAAGCCTAATTTCACTGAGCTTTCCATATTTTCTGTGATGTGGTCTGAACATTGTTCTTATAAAAATTCAATTGTTTGGTTAAAGACTTTGCCTAAGGATTCTCCCAGAATGCTTGCGAAAGCAGGAGAAGAAAATGCGGGGTTGGTTGACCTAGGAGACGGTTTAGGATGTGCTTTTAAAATAGAATCTCACAATCACCCCTCGGCATTGGAGCCCTATCAAGGTGCGGCCACGGGTGTTGGTGGAATTAACCGCGATATTTTTACGATGGGTGCGCGTCCGATTGCCCAACTAAATTCCCTTCGATTTGGAAATATAGAGTTAGCCAAAACGAAGTGGTTAGTTAAAGGTGTCGTTAAAGGCATTGGCGATTATGGCAATGCTTTTGGTATTCCGACCGTAGGAGGTGAAGTATTTTTTGATGACTGTTATTCCACTAATCCACTGGTTAATGCCTTTTCTGCCGGTATTTTGAAGGTTGGGACTCAAGCATCTGCTACTTCTTATGGGGTAGGAAATGGTGTTTTTATTGTGGGTTCGGCTACTGGAAAAGATGGAATTGGGGGAGCTAGCTTTGCTTCTGAGGATATTACAGCTAAATCTTCTGAAAAATTGCCTGCAGTTCAAGTAGGTGATCCATTCCAAGAAAAGTTATTGTTGGAAGCTTCTTTGGAGATTATTGAAGCAGGTTGTGTGATAGGAATTCAAGATATGGGAGCGGCTGGAATTATCTGTTCTACTTCAGAAATGTCCGCCAAAGGCGAGCATGGAATGATTATTGATCTTTCAAAAGTTCCTACGCGTCAAGCCAATATGCAGCCATTTGAGATTTTATTATCGGAATCCCAAGAACGTATGTTGATCGTCGTGGAAAAGGGTAGGGAGCATGAGGCGAAGCGTATTTTTGACAAGTGGGATTTGAATTGTGAACAAATTGGAGTTGTTACCGATACAAAAAGATTGGAGTTTTATCAGGATGGCCAATTAGTGGCTGACGTGCCGGCAGATGATTTGGTGTTAGGTGGCGGTGCGCCTGTTTACACTCGAGAATATAAAGAACCTGCTTATTTTCAAGAGTTTAAGAAGTTTTCCATTGACTCTGTCGCCGATTTAACGGCTGAAGAATTGCCAAAGGCTTTTGACTTTTTAATGAATCATCCCAATATCGCATCTAAAAAATGGGTGGCGGAACAATATGATTCATCGATCGGCCGTGCGAACAGAAACACAAATGCTCCTTCGGATGCAGCTGTCGTGAAGGTTCACGGTTCTCAAAAATCCATTGTCATAACGGTTGATTGTAATTCAAGGTATGTCAATGCGGATCCTGAAGAGGGTTGTGCGATGGCCGTAGCCGAAGCAGCTAGAAATATTGTTTGTTCCGGTGGTGTGCCTGTGGCGATTACCAATTGCCTGAATTTTGGAAATCCTTACGTTCCGGAGGTGTATTGGCAATTTGTGGGAGCGATTAAAGGAATGAAAAAAGCGTGTTTGGCTTTTGAAACACCTGTGACAGGTGGTAATGTTAGTTTTTACAATCAGTCCTCTGATGAAGGCCCTGTTTTTCCTACGCCGACGATCGGAATGTTAGGTATTTTGGAAGACCCAAGCATGAAAATGACTTTGGATTTCAAGAAGGAGGGAGACCTTATTTATTTAATAGGTCAAGCTGTCAATGACATTGCTTCGTCTGAATACGTGTATTCCTATAAAAAAATTAAAGCTACTCCAGCGCCTCATTTTAATTTGGAAACCGAGCAGAAGGTTCAAAAATCAATCGCCGGTTTAATTGGCGCTAGGTTAATACAATCTGCTCATGATGTTTCAGATGGAGGTTTATTGATTACGTTGGCAGAATCTTCGTTCCCTAGAAAATTAGGTTTCTCTGTTCAGGGGGATACCCATATTCGCCGCGATGCTTTCTGGTTTGGAGAAGCTCAAAGTAGAGTAATGGTTTCTGTGGATGTTCAAAATAAAGCTTCGTTTGAATCGTTTTTGAATCAAAATAACCAAGTATTTTCTTTGATTGGAGAAGTTGCAGGTAAAGACATGAAGGTGGATGGCCAAGAAGTTTCCACGTTACAAGGAGCTTTTGATTCCTACCATTCAGCGCTGGAAACTGCCTTAATGAAATAATTGGATGAGCCGTTATCTAATACAATTCTCGTATGATGGCGGCTCATTTCATGGCTACCAAATTCAACCCAATGCTCATTCAGTTCAAGCTGAATTGGAAGAGAAATTAAGCCTGCTATTAGGTTTTAAAGTCGAGATTACGGGAAGTTCACGGACGGATACTGGAGTGCATGCCCGACAGCAATTCGCGCATGTCGACTTACCTGATGAAATTATTCCTGCAGCTGATTTTGTGTATCGGGCAAATCGAATGTTGCCTACATCTTTAGCGATTCAATCCCTATATGCTGTTTCAAATGAGTTTCATGCAAGGTTTGACGCATTATCGCGAACCTATGAGTACATCATTTCTACATCTAAAAGTCCGTTGATTCGTAAATATGCGTATTGGTTTGAAGCCAAATTGGATTTAGAAAAAATGAATTCAGCAGGAGAAATTTTGAAAAATCATACCAATTTTCAGTGTTTTTCAAAAGTAAAAACGGAAGTAACTACGTTCGATTGCGATATTAAAAAAGCATTTTGGGAAATTCGGAATGACCAATTAATCTTCACCATTCAGGCCAACCGGTTTTTAAGAGGGATGGTTCGAAGCGTGGTGGGAACCATGATTGAAATTGGTTTAGGAAATTGGGAATTATCGGATTTGATGAACATACTGAATTCCAAAGACCGACAAAAAGCGGGTAGATCTGTACCTGCACATGGTTTGTATTTAATTCAAGTCGAATATCCGAAGGCTATTTTTGACGCCAAATGTTCATAATGACATCTAATAAGGTAGCCGCCGTTTGAATTTTGATCTCTTTGGGTTTATAATTCAAGCCCTTAAGGTTGTATTTTGAAATCCATATTTGCTTGAATCCTAACTTTTCTGCCTCGGCGATTCGTTGGTCTATGCGCGTCACAGACCTTAATTCTCCACCTAAACCCACCTCAGCGGCAAAACAGATGGAAGAATCAATGATTTTATCTTCATAGGACGAGACCATCGATAGGCAAGTGGCCAAGTCTAATGCGGGGTCATCTACCCGAATTCCCCCGGTTATATTGACAAACACATCCTGGGTCCCTAGTTTATATCCACCTCTTTTTTCCAAAACAGCCAATAACATATTTAATCTTTTGGAATCATAACCCGTTGCGGTGCGTTGAGCCATTCCATAGTTAGAGGTTGTCACTAATGATTGAATTTCAACCAACAAGGGTCTATTTCCTTCTAAAAGTGTGCCAATGGCGATTCCGGAGGATGCTTCATCCCGCTGGGATAGTAAAATTTCTGATGGATTAGTTACAGGTCTTAATCCCGAACCTAGCATTTCATAAATGCCTAATTCAGACGTACTGCCAAATCTATTTTTGGTAGTTCTTAGGATACGGTAAATTAAATGACGGTCGCCTTCAAATTGCAAAACGGTGTCTACTAAATGTTCTAAAACTTTTGGACCAGCGATGGAGCCTTCTTTGGTGATGTGGCCAACTAAAAATATAGGTGTGGCACTCTCTTTTGCAAAACGCATGAGTTCTAATGCGCATTCTCTGATTTGGGATACACTGCCCGGCCCTGATTCAATCTGGTCGGAATATAAAGTCTGAATGGAGTCAATGATGATTAAATCAGGCTCTAATTCAATTAAATGCTTAAAAATTTGTTGGGTATTTGTTTCTGTTAAAATATATAAATTAGCAGGTTTCGTGCTTAATCGGTCTGCGCGTAATTTTATTTGTTGCTCCGACTCTTCCCCTGTGACATACAAAACTTTGGGGCCTTGCAAGGATAACGCAACTTGTAGTAATAACGTTGATTTACCAATCCCTGGTTCGCCGCCAATCAGCACTAAGCTACCTGGTACAATTCCACCGCCTAATACGCGATTAAATTCGGGGTCTGAACAAATTAGTTTGGGTGTGTTTTCAAATGTTACTTCGGCTAATAATTTCGGTTTTACCTGAGATTTAGTTCTGGACTTATCCTTCCAAACTTCTGCTGGATGCGTATTTGTTTCAATCAATTCCTCAACAAAAGTGTTCCATTCTTCACATGATGGACATTTCCCAAGCCATTTAGGAGTTGATTGTCCGCAAGATTGACAAAAGAAGGAAGTTTTAGCTTTAGCCACGTTTTATTTTTTATAATTCAAAATTACGCTTTGATTTGGTTTTTTCTTTTTTTTCGGTTGAAAAAGGATAATTTTACAAGCTAATTGACTTTTCTAATTTATTATATGCATTTTAATCGCCTTCGCACTATTATTTTCTTTGGACTTCTGATTTTGACTCCATCAGTAAAGGCTCAATTTCTAATGCCAGCCAAAATGGCTACTGGTAGTTTTTTCCGAATCGGTATTAAAGGAGGAGTGAATTTAGCGCGACTTGAAACGGATGGAATTGTTACGTTAAATGGCGCTGTTATTAAAGATCAATTACTAGCTAGTTTGGATACCAAACAGAGTTACGTGGGTGGTATATATGCCCGATTAGGTAGAAAAGTATTTATTGAACCCGAGGTTTTACTTTCGACCAAAGGGGGGTCGGTTTATATTCCTGGTTTAACGCAAACCAAACAGTTTACCTTTACTAATATTGATGTCCCTATTTTATTGGGTTTCCGTTGGAAATTTTTACATGCCATGGCGGGTCCAGTAGCTTCCTATACCTTAAAAACGGATACAGAATTAAATGATTTAATTAATATGGTAACCCAGAAATATGTGGGAACGGCAGCTGAAATAGCTAGTAAAGCTTCATTTTCGTATCAAGTAGGTGGCGGTGTCGATTTATTAGGCTTTACGTTAGATGTTCGGTATGAAGGTAATTTGTCCCAATTGACCAAAACCTTACCCATTCCTGCAGGAATAACTTTTTCGCCTAAATTAAATCTGTATCAGGTGACTTTGGGGTATAAAATTTTTTAGATTAATATTTGACGATGCAAGAGGAAATAAAAAAGATTCAAGATGAAATTAATGCATTCATTATTTCGAATGAATGGGAGTTAGATAATTTTAGAATTGAATTTGTGGGCAGAAAAGGTCGTTTAGCTGCTCTTTTTGATCAATTAAAAAATGTACCGGCTGAAACAAGAAGGGATGTTGGTCAATCGCTTAACGGACTAAAAAATTTAGCGGAATCTAAGTTTGCTGAAGCTCAAGATAATTTCTCCAATACCCAAGCTGATATAGTATCGCCCGATGATTTAACGATTTCAGATCCAATTTCACAGGGAAGTTTACACCCTTTGACTATGGTTAGGGCTAGAATACTAGAAATATTTAATCGGATGGGTTTTTCAGTTTCGGATGGACCTGAGATTGAAACTGATTTTTATAATTTTACGGCATTGAATTTTCCTGCCAATCACCCGGCAAGGGAAATGCAAGACACTTTTTTTATTGAAAAAGGAGCTGGTGAAATTCAAGACGATGTGTTGTTAAGGACACATACGTCCAATGTTCAAATTCGGTTAATGCAGCATCAAAAACCACCTATTCGTTCAGTAATGCCGGGTAGAGTGTTTAGAAATGAAGCGATTTCTGCTAGAGCTCATTGTTTGTTTCACCAGGTGGAAGGCTTATATGTAGATGAAAACGTAAGTTTTAAAGACTTAAAAGATACTTTATACCATTTTGCGAAGGAGATGTTTGGGAAAGATACGAAAGTCCGATTCCGTCCGTCTTATTTTCCTTTTACTGAACCCAGCGCAGAAATGGATATTACCTGTTTGCTGTGTAAAGGCGAAGGATGTAATGTGTGTAAGCAAGCAGGTTGGGTAGAAATTGCCGGAGCAGGTATGGTCGACCCCAATGTCTTGGAAAATGTAGGTATTGATTCTACAAAATACAATGGTTTTGCGTTTGGAATGGGGATTGAACGTATTACCATGCTTAAATATCAAATTAAAGATTTACGCTTATTTACCGAAAACGATGTTCGGTTTTTGAAGCAGTTTTCTTAAGAGTGACATTAACCTTTTTTAACTTTTTTGCCGAAAAATTGAATGGCAAAATGTCTAATTTTGATTTAAATTTCGATTTATGCTGAATTTTAACCGAATTAATAACCTAACGGGTTGGCTTGTTTTTTTAATTGCCTTAGTCACCTATACATTGACCGTTGAGCCCACTGCATCCTTCTGGGATTGCGGAGAGTTTATTGCTTGTGCATACAAATTACAAGTTCCACATCCTCCAGGGGCTCCACTCTTTTTATTAATTGGTCGCATGTTCTCCTTGTTGGCCCTAGGTGACGTAAGCCGAGTAGCTTTTTGGGTGAATATGATGTCTGTGGTGTCAAGTGCCCTGACGATTTTGTTTTTGCATTGGACCATTGTTCTCATTGGACGTAAGATTTTAAACAAAACTTTTGATTCGTTAACTAAGCCAGAAAGCATAATACTCTTGTTATCAGGATTTATTGGTGCTTTAGTGTATACTTTTTCAGATAGTTTTTGGTTCTCTGCGGTGGAAGCTGAAGTGTATGCGATGTCATCTTTTTTCACGGCCATCGTTGTTTGGGCTGCGTTTAAGTGGGAATTAGTTGAAGATGAAGCGGAAGCCAATCGATGGATTCTTTTCATCGCCTATTTAGTAGGTCTTTCGATAGGAGTTCACTTATTGAACTTGGTTACTTTGCCTGCATTGGCCATTTTATATTATTTCAAAAAAGAAGAGAAACCCACTTATAAGGGCGGTTTTATTGCCATGATGATCGGCCTATTAATTTTAGGCATTGTTAATTCGGGCGTAATCCCTGGAGTTCCTTCACTAGCTTTTTGGTTTGAATTGCAATTTGTTAATTCGCTAGGATTCTCCTACGGAAGTGGCGCTTTGTTTTTCTTGGTTTTATTGATTTTGGCCATTGTTTTTGGAATACGTTATTCCTATAAAAAACAAAATGTGGTGCTTAATGTCGCTTTGTTTTCATTGGTGTTTCTTTTGATTGGCTACTCAACGTATACAGTTGCATTAGTTCGTTCAGGGTATAATCCGCCGATCAATGAGAATGATCCGAGTAATATTTTGAACTTTTTGAAATACTTAAAAAGAGAGCAATACGGTTCACGTTCTTTATTGTATGGTCCTATTTATACGGCACAAATTGAGGAATTCAAACAGGGTGAGCCCGTTTATAAGATGAAGGATGGCAAATATGTGGTGTACACAAATAAGCCAGAATATGTGTATCAGAAAGACCAACAAATGCTTTTGCCACGTGTATGGAGTAATTCGGGTCAGCATGTTCAGTTATACCAAGAAATGTTAGGAATTCCAGCGGGTCAAAAACCAAGTTTTGGAGATAACCTGAGGTTTATGTTTAGCCATCAAATGGGGCATATGTACATGCGTTATTTACTTTGGAATTTTGTCGGTCGAGAAAGTGATGCTCAAGACGCTTGGGCCATTAATGCGTTTCAGGATACGTCCAATTTACCTGACATTATGAAGGAGAATAAGGCTCGAAATAATTATTATTACTTGCCTATTATTTTAGTTTTATTAGGTTTTTACCTGTTGTATCGCAAGGATGAAAAAGACTTTTTAGTCACCATTATGATGTTTGTGCTGACAGGAATTGCCTTAGTTGTTTACTTAAATTCTCCACCGGTTGAGCCTAGAGAGCGGGATTATATTTACGTGGGGTCTTTCTACTTTTTAGCGATTTGGGCAGGATTAGGTGTGATGCAGTTGGCAGAGTGGCTCACAAAAATCATCAAATCCCCTCAGCTTCGTTGGTCTTTATTGGCCGTTCTGAGTTTGTCAGCACCTATGATTATGGCCCAACAAAACTGGGATGATCATGATCGTAGCAGGAGATATCATCAAATTGATTTTGCCAAGAATCTATTGAACTCATGTGCACCCAATGCTATATTATTTACGGGAGGTGATAACGATACTTTCCCGCTGTGGTATGTACAAGAAGTAGAAGGTTTTAGGACGGATGTTCGTGTGTGTAATTTATCATTGTTGGGCACGGATTGGTATGTTGACCAAATGAAACGTAAGACCTATGAGTCAGAAGCTTTACCGATTAAATTGATCAAAGATCAATTTTTAGAAGGGGTCAATGATCAAATCATGTACAATGAAAATCCTAATATTTCAGAAATGTCACTTCCTGATTATTTGGAATTGTTGCATAAAGATGATGCACGAATTCAGGCTCAAACTCAAAGTGGGGAAACAATAAACACATTCCCTTCAGATTCTTTGTCTGTGCCCGTTAACGTAGCTGAATTGGCTAAATCGAATTGGTTTCCTAAGGATTTTCTTCCATTTGTATCTGATCGATTGGGTTGGAGATTGCCGGCAAAAAATATTTTTAAAGGTGAATTGGTCCAATTGGAAATCATATCGAACAATGCGGTAGCAGGTTGGAAACGCCCTATTTATTTTGCGGCTACTTTACCAAATGATCAATATTTGGGATTAAAGGAAAGCATGCAATTGGAGGGTTATGCGTACCGATTAATGCCGTTTAAAATCTCAGGTGCTAAAGATGGTTTTGTTAACACCAAAATCATGGCGGATAATATGTTGAACAAAATGTATTGGAGAGGATTGAATGATCCGAGTATTTATTACCATGGGGACTTTTACATGGGAATACCAAGTGTGACGCTTCGTTTGGGTACATTCCGATTAGCAGACCAATTGATTCGCGAAGGAAATATCCCATTAGCAAAAAAGGTGTTGGATCATTTGAATTTTGTGATGCCAGACAAAGTGATCCCATATGATCAATTCTCTGCTAGCATGGTAGGTTTGTATTTATCGATAGGAGAGGAGAATAAGGCCTTAGAAATAGCAAACACCATGGTCAAACGGAATGCAAAATCCTTAGATTATTATTTAGCGGCGGGTGTTCGTTCCAATGAGCGTAACATTCAAATTGCTGCTTATGAGATGAATATAATTGTTTCTTCTTTAAAAGAATCAAAAATGCCTCCTGCCAAATACAAGGAGTTAGAAGGTATATTTAATTTCCAAATGAGTAAGATGCAGTAACTTACTGAAAGATAAAAACACTCAAATCAACATAATAAATTTGTTGACTTGAGTGTTTTTTTATGACCTGATAATGGCTGAAACTAACTAATTAGAATACATTCTTGTCAGTTATGGCTTATTTAAAAAGCAATTGAGCAAAATTATATAGGTTGTTCCTCCAAACGGGCCATGTATGCCCACCAGGATATTCGCTATACGTATAATTGATTTTCATTTCATTAAATTTTGCTAGCATCAATTGGCAATTCTTGTAGGCAATATCTTCTTTTCCACCCATGGAGATCCAAAATTGTTTTAGATTTTTATTGATTGCATTGGTGTTGTCTTTCAGATAAGTATACTGTTTGTTTGCAATTTCATTTTGATTTGGAATGATCCATCCTGAGCTAAATACCCCTAAATAAGAGAATTTGTCACTATGTTTTATTCCTGTGTATAGGGTATGTATTCCGCCCATGGATAATCCCGCTAATGCTCTACTGTTGGCATCTGTTTTGACGCGATAACTTTTTTCCACAAAAGGAATAATCATATTGTTAAGCTCTAACTCAAATTTAATAAGACCCGATTCGTCGAATGCTGATGCTCCCGTATTGGCATCCGGCATGATGACTAACATAGGTTGGATTTTTTTAGCTGCAATTAAATTGTCAATAATTAAATCCGTTTTTCCTTGTTTGCTCCAACCTGATTCATCTTCCCCACCTCCATGAAGAATATACAAAATTGGATAGGTTTCGGTAGTAGTTAAATCGTATCCTGGAGGCGTATAGACGTACATTTGTCTCCATGAATTCGTTGTTTTGGAGAAATACTTTTTTATTCGAATATCCCCATGAGGTACGTCTCTCAATGCATAATACCCTCCCGTAGGTGATGGTATTTCAATTCCACTAGCCATGCGCCCCATGCCATAAAAGGTTTGACTCGCGGGATCGGCAACTGCGACCCCATCAATGAGTAATGAATAATAGTGAAATCCCTGACTGATGGTATCCGTTGTAACATTCCAGAATCCTTCGCTGTCCTTTGTCATGTCATATTTGCGGCCCAGGTCAACTTGCACTTTGGTGGCCAAGGGAGCTTTGGTTTTAAAAATCACTTTTTTGTCGGCCAATATTTGTGGATAATTACTATTTCTAACATTCGTTTGTGCAGGTGCTCCTGCCACAGGATATTTTGAAAATGCAGATTGATCTACGGGTTTAAATAATAGCTGTGAGAACATAAATAACCCGTTTTTCCATACTTTGAAATCATGCACTCCAGGCTCAATAAAATAGATATGTGGAATATCATTTTTATTTAAATAATCATGTAATCTATAGCTAAAAGAAATCAACCCGTCACTGGCTCCACATGACATATAAAGCAATTTGATATGGTCCTTAGCAGCTTGAATATTGGGAATTAAAACCTCGGGTGCTTTTGTATTTGGAGCGGAAGAAAATCCGCCGATCCAGGCAAATTTATCTAGGTGAGTTAAACCGAAGTTTAACGATTGGCCGCCTCCCATGGATAAGCCTGCGATGGCTCGATGCTCTTTATCCGTTAAAGCTGTGTAGTTCTTTTCTATATATGGGATTAAATCATTTAAAAGATCTTGTTCAAAATTTGCGAATGCTTGTACTTTATCTGCTGCCATGATATTTCCGGTTGCCCTATCATCTTTCATGGCTCTCCCGTTTGGCATAACGACAATCATCTGTTCAATTTTACCTTCCGCATAGAGATTGTCTAATATATGTTGTGGACTACCCCCATTAAGCCATTCTTTTTCATCTCCTCCAATTCCGTGTAAAAGATATAAGACTGGATATTTTTTCTTTTTTGAATAGCCGGGTGGCGTGTAAATGATGGCTTTACGTTTATTTCCGACCGT
>CANIYB010000001.1 GCA_947471105.1 Cytophagaceae bacterium | reverse complement strand
GTATCCTTAATGAAAAACACCTTATTGGCTGCAAAAGGAGTTATTTATTCCTAAGCTTCTTGAAATAAATAACGATGAAACACTCCTAATGGGAGCTTTTTGTTAAATGAATCATTCAAATAGATTTCACCAAATTCAGCGTTTTTAGGCACATCAAAAATTCCATTCATTAGGTTTTCCACTACAAGCGTTGAGAATCCCAATGAATAGACATTGGTTAATAAAATATGTTCTTTAGGGTCTAGAATTTCTTTTACGGACTTCAACATATCATCTATTTGTTCCTCTAAAACCCATTTTTCTCCATCAGGACCTCTTCCGTAGGCCGGTGGATCTAAAAGTATTCCTTGATAAAAGTTTCCTCTTCTTGCTTCTCTTTTTACGAATTTTAGCGCATCTTCCGCCATCCAACGAATGGAATCTAAATTAGAGACTTCCATATTTTCTCTCGCCCAAGACAATACTGGCTTAACTGAATCTACATGCGTTACATCAGCTCCCATTTGTCGGCATACCAAACTCGCCCCCCCCGTATAGGCAAAAAGATTTAAAAATTTAGGTTTGTCGTTTTTAAGTTTTGGAATGTTTTCAGCCAGAAATTCCCAGTTGGACGCCTGTTCTGGAAATATGCCTACATGCTTAAATGACGACAAGGAGATTTTGAAATTCAAATTCAATAAATCCGATTTATAATTGATAAACCATTTTTCCGGTGTCTTCTTCTGTATATCCCAAAACCCTTTTTCAGAACTTCCTTTCTCTTTTTTAAAATAAGCATCTGTTTTTGAGATCCATGTTTCATCGGATAATGATTTACCCCAAACTGCCTGAGGCTCAGGTCTTCTAACACAAAAACTTCCAAATTGCTCTAACTTTTCAAATCCTCCTGAATCAATTAATTCATACGATTTACCCCAAAATTCGGGAGTATCAATAGATATACTAGCTGTATTTTTCAATTTATGGATTGATTTGAATTTTGTTTAAGAAGAATACATTTCTTCTTCCTTCCTCTTGGTTCGTAATAGTTTGATATCCGTCGGCAATGAAGTAAGGGCCATACCAATAGTTGATTTCGGATTTTACGGTTCTTCTTACCTTATCTAATTTATCCTCAGGGATGATTTCTTGAACTCTTAATGCTTCATTCTTTCCATTATTTGAAATGGATTTGGTGATAATTTGATCATTTTGATGGTAGGATAAATACACTGTATTACTTACGACTGAAGCTTTTATTTTCTGAATCAATTTTGATTCTCTACTATCATTTAAATCGATGCAATGATCCCAAAGCAATTTTCCATCCTTATCTAATTCTGCAATGACTGCATGCGTATAAATCCAGCCATCAAATTGCTGTTGGTTGCCATATGAATTATATCCACGGTATCCCCACGGACTATAATAACTTGAAAATGGGGAATACATGCCATAATTCCCATAACCCCAACGATACGGATTCATCATATTCCAATAAGGGGAATAGAATCCGCCTAAGCCGCCCATCAACATGGATCCTCCGAAAGGACTGTAATTATTATATTTATAATCTGGATAGAATGCCTCAGCGATGATGATGTAATTTTCTCCATTTTTGATAATATCATGCATCAGCAACCGGTAATCTAATCTCAAATCTTCTCCTTTAATTTCTTTATCTTTTATTTTTTTCTCCTGCCTCTCCTTTTGTTTAGGAGTTAAAAAATTAAAAAAGTCATTAAACTTGGTGAAACTATAATAAGTTGATTTAATGATATTGCCATCTATAAATGAGTTGAAATATAACCCCTGTGAACTAGGACCTCGCGATGAACCTATACTATTTTTATGGCCATAAGTACCTACTATAACTTGTAATGAGTCATTTATCTGGTTTAATTTCCCATTCATCATCGCAAATTCTTCACTAGGATTCATATAGACTTGGCCGATTTGATTCCCATCTTCATCAAATGATTTGATGATTAATTGATAATCCTTCGCCTTACTACCTACCGAATAAGTTACGTTTATTTGTTGCTGAATCGTGTCTAAATCCATGGATTGAATTTCAGCTTGGCCTTTGACAACAGCTGGTAAAATCCTTGTTTTACGCTCTTTTAAATTAGTGAATAAAATGATAGGCTGATTATTCACCATGCCGCCTATGAACAAAGAGTAATTTAAGGCCTTGAAATTAGAAATTTCAATTCGGTCGACGGAATAAATTTGGTATTTAGTAATTTCTCCGGAATTTACTTTAACTCTGAATATTATATATGAATTACTTCTAAATCGGCTAAATAGTAATGATAAAACGGTTCCATCAAAGCTAGAAGTAACATAATCTAAGTTAGCCTCCAAATTTGTATTACTGCTCCATAATTGCTCTAAATCAGTAGAGAATTTACGAATGTTAAATGATTGCTTATTTAATTGTGATAAGACAATTACTCCTTGATCGCCGATCGGAATATTAAATGATTCTAAATCAGTTCCTTGAATGGGAAATTCTATTCTTTTATTATTGATTTGCCCACAAGCGATTTGTGCCGCCACAATTTGAAACACAATAAATAACAATAGATTTTTCATAGTCCTACTCAGCTAAACTTAATATAATGTCAAATTCTTGCTTACCCACAGGAGTGACCGACAATCTTGATTGTTTGATTAAAGCTAAATTAGACAAACGATCATCGGATTTCATCATTTTTAAAGTAACTGTTTTATTGAATTTTTTTATGGGTACGATTTCTACGACTACCCATCTTGGATCTTCTGTAGTGGGATCTTGAAAAAATTCTTTTTTGACCTCGGCTAGTCCTACAACTTCCATTCCTTCATTTGAATGATAAAAAAAGACCCAATCTCCCTTTTTCATTTCTTTCATGTTATTTCTTGCTTGGTAATTTCTTACCCCATCCCAAACGGATTTCCCTTCTTTAACGAAATCATCCCAAGAATATTTGAAAGGTTCTGATTTTACTAACCAATAATTCATCTTATGGGAATTTAGGGAATTTAGAAAAATCAGGTTTGCGCTTTTCTAGAAAAGCATTTTTGCCCTCTTTCGCTTCATCCGATAAATAATAAAGCAATGTAGCATTCCCGGCAAGCTCTTGAATGCCGGCTTGGCCATCTAATTCAGCATTAAAAGAGGATTTTAACATTCTTAACGCTAAGGGACTTTTTTCAAGAATTCTTTCACACCAAGAAATCGTGGTGCTTTCTAATTCATCTAAAGGGACAACTTTATTGACTAGACCCATTTCATAAGCCTCTTTTGCATCATATTGATCACATAAATACCAAATTTCTCTTGCTTTTTTTTGACCAACCACTCGGGCCAAATAAGATGCTCCAAAACCTCCATCAAATGAACCGACATTAGGCCCAGTCTGACCAAATCGAGCGTTTTCTGCTGCAATACTTAAGTCGCAAATGACATGTAAAACATGCCCCCCACCTATGGCCCAGCCTGCCACCATGGCGATTACAGGTTTTGGAATTGTGCGTATCTGTCTTTGTAAATCCAACACATTTAATCTAGGTACTTGGTCTTTTCCAACATAACCACCGTCTCCACGTACGCTTTGATCACCTCCAGAACAGAATGCTTTTCCGCCTTCTCCTGTTAAAATGATCACTCCTATTCTTGTATCTTGCCGTGCTAATTCCATTGCCTCAGACATTTCTTGTACGGTTAATGGAGTAAATGCGTTATGCTTATGGGGTCTATTGATTGAAATTTTGCCAATTCCTTGATGAAATTGAAACAAAATATCTTTGTATTCTTTAATGGTTTCCCAATTAACTTTTGTTATCATGTTACTTATCGTTTAAATCATCGTTATAAGTGACATCCCACGTGTGATCTGCGAGTAATGTTACTTTTGCTAAAAATCTACTGTATTTAAAGGATCGACCCCATTCTTCCGGGGCTACTAAAGATAATAAATCTTGACCTGATTCTTTTTCATATAAATAATAGGTTTCACTAATGATAGGTTCAAAACCCATAGCTGCATCATAAATTCGTTCTGAAATTTCTTTACGTTCGGATAAAAGTTTTGCTTGTTTGGCTAAAACCTCCATTTGTTCATACAGCTGATTCATTTGCCGATCGGTTTGTTGGCGCATGGCTTTTACCGATCTCCCCTTCGTTTTACCCATATCCTCCGGCTTAATAATGGCTCCACCGGCAGTGTGGGCATAAGGAAGCAACCCAGGATTTTGAGCAACCTTTTCAGGATTTATAGGATTTAAAAATGGTTCTTCTGACATGAATAATTGTTAATTATGATTGAACCCCTTATTAACCCACGAAATTAGAGAATGTTTGGCTAATTTTGGAGAGAATATTAATTTATGCTCGTATTTAATCCACATAATGCTAATTATCCAGAACCAATTAATTCTTTTCAAAGAGAAGTATTTGATTTTTGCGAACAGTGGAAATTGGGTAAAAACGAGTTTTTATTTCATACGAGTGGTTCTACAGGAAAGCCTAAGCCTATTTATCTGTCGAGATTGAGTATGATTGAATCAGCCAAAATGACAAAGCATTGGCTCAATCTACATGAGGGAGACAATGTTTTGCTTTGTTTGCCTGTTGAGTATATAGCGGGGGCCATGATGCTTGTCCGAGCATTAGTTTTAAAGCTTAACCTTGTCATTATCGAACCTTCACAAAACCCCTTAGAAGGAATTACAAATCCAGTCAATATTCATCTGGCATCTTTTGTGACAACACAGTGGTCTACCATTCTTCAATCAAGTCGAAATTTATTTTCCATTTTTTCTGAAGTTAAAGGTATTTTAATCGGTGGATCGGAATTGACACCCTCATTGGAATTAGAGACAAGAGACATCCATTTGCCTATTTTTCAAACGTATGGAATGACAGAAACCTCTTCTCATATTGCGTTTAGGCCAGTAAGTAGGGAAGCTAATTTTTATCAATGTTTTCCTCAAGTTAAGATTAGAATTAATCATGAGAGTTGTTTATGCATCAATTCGCCTAGTACATTAAATCAATGGGTTGAAACAAATGATGTAGCTGAGTTAGTCAATGATAAGCAATTCAGAATCGTAGGCAGAAAAGATTTTATCATCAATTCAGGAGGAAGAAAAATTAATCCTGAACGGATTGAAAAATATTGCCTCGCTTTTTTTACACTTAATTCTTATTTGTTTAAAATCTTCGCTTGGGGCTTAAAAGATGATTTTTACGGTCAAAAATTAGTTTTATTTATTGAATCAAAAGAAGAAATTTATTTTAAATTACAACTAGTTGATTATTTGAAATCGAATTTAGAGTCTTGGGAAGTTCCTAAGCAAATAATCGTTTTACCTGAATTTTTATATACAAAATCTGGAAAAATTGATCGTCCAAATACATTAACTTTGTATTTAAACAATCTAAAAACATAAGCATGGACTTTTTTAAACACGATTTCAAACTTTTCTATGAAAGTCCTAGTGATATTCCAGCACCTTATCATTTTGAGGCCTTATTTGAGTTTAAGAGTTTTGAAAATGATAAATTAGAACTGTCCTTACATGTCCAATATGTAGAAAGAGAAGATTTCTCAAGTGAAGAATTGATCGCTGAAGGTTTAAGTGTTGAAGATAAATTTGAATGGTCGGGTGATTTACCCATCATTTGGAAGAATCGATTGGCCCTTAGTTTTTCTAAATACAAGTCAGGTTCTTGTGATCCTAAAGATGCTGAGCCTTTTATTGCGATTGAAGCGGCTAATTCGTCAACCTATGTGCCTAGATTTTTAGATTTTGAAGAAAACCTGATTCAAGAATTAATGCAAGCCATTTATGAAGTGGCAGGAAAAGAATACCCATTATTTTTAGGTTTTCAGTTTAAAGATGAAAACGATACTTGGAATAAATATCAGGGCGAAATGTCCTTTGCTAATCTTAATTTTACGTATTCAAATTCTAGTGGTCAGGTAGAAACAATATCCGACTGGGATAAATTACAAGATATCGTTAATACAGTCTTTATTGCTGAATTTATTACAGATAAAGCTTTAGAGGATTTAAAAAAATCAAGTTCATTTGCGGTATTTCCGGGTGATGGATTTTGGTATATTGCAGGAGATTCACTCAGGAAACCTAGTGGAAACACGAATTATTTTGATATATTAGAAATGAAATTAAGGGAGTTATTTCAATAAAATTTATGATGAACGATCTAAATACAATCGAACAGGCTATTGAAAAAGTGGTTTTTTTGCAAAAATCATCCTGCCAAAGGTTAAAAAATGCTAGTCCAGAAGAACGCATAGCTAAATTAAAATCAATAGAAAAATATATGCTTGCGCACAAGCAAGAGCTATATGATGCGTTATATGCTGATTTTAAAAAACCTAGTTCAGAAGTTGTTATAGGTGAGTTGCTCGGGGTTAAAAGGGAAATAGCTCATATTATCTCTCATTTGAAATCGTGGATGAAGCCTAGAAAAGTAGGAACTCCACTTTTGCTGTTAGGAACTAAAGGCTACATCATGTCGGAGGCTAAAGGTCTTTGTTTAATTATAGCCCCTTGGAACTACCCGTTTAATTTAGCGATTAATCCACTCGTTCATGCGATTGCAGCAGGTAATGCTGTGATTTTAAAGCCTTCTGAATTAAGTCCTAATACGTCATCCTTTATCAAAAAAATGATTTTGTCTTTGTTTGATGAAAGCGAAGTGGCTGTTTTTGAAGGGGATGCAATTGTATCCACTTATTTGTTAGAACAGAAATTTGATCACATATTTTTTACGGGTAGTCCTGCTATCGGGAAGGTCGTTATGCAGGCCGCTGCAAAACATTTGACATCAGTGACACTTGAATTAGGGGGGAAATCACCTGCGATTATTGATTCGAATGTGGACATAGCATCAACAGCTCAAAAAATCGCTTGGGGTAAATTTTTAAATAATGGGCAAACCTGCATTGCACCGGATTATGTTTATGTACATGAAAAGGTGTATTATTCATTTATTGGCGCACTAGAGGAGACGATAAAATTATTTTACGACCAAGATAATAAGGGTATAAAAAATAGCAGTGATTATGCTCGAATAGTGAATAAAAAACATTTTAATCGAATATGTCATTTATTAGATGATGCCAAATCCAAAGGAGCCACCATCATTTCTGGAGGCGAAATAGATGAATCGACTTGTTTTATAGCACCTACCCTTTTGACAAATTGTACGGATGAAATGTTAATCATGCAGGAAGAGATTTTTGGACCTATTTTACCCATTTTAACATTTAAGGAAGAAAATGAAATAGTGACAAAATTATTAAAAGAGGAAAAGCCTTTGGCTCTTTACGTTTTTTCTAAAGATGCTTTGTTTTCAGATTATATTTTAAATAATACAAGTTCGGGGACAAGTGTAGTGAATGATTGCCTGATACAGTTTGGCCATTCTAATCTACCCTTTGGTGGTGTAAATAATTCGGGTATTGGTAAATCCGGAGGTTTATTTGGCTTTCAAGAATTTTCAAATCAAAAATCAGTTTTAAAACAATATACGAATCTGTTAAATAATTTTTATCCGCCTTACAACTTTAAAACTAAATGGCTCATAGAGCAGGTCTTAAAATGGTTTTAAGAATTATCTTTTCATTTTCAATTGTCATTTCATTTTCTGGATTTTCTCAAATATTATATCCGATATTAGAACAAAATCCCTCCAATTTGCATTTTAAGCAAATAAATATCCCGGGTAAAAGAGTTCGCGTAATTTATTTAGAAGGTGCTGATTCCTTAGCATTTTCAACAGCAAAGTATTTGTCTGAACAATGGCCTGCAGCTAAAATGTCAATGAAAGATTTACGCAATAAATGGTCCATTATTTTACAAAATCAAGGTTTGAGTTCAAATGGTTTTATTAGTCTTTTTGCGCCTAGGGGTGAATTTTATACGACGCCAAGTCAAGATGCCAGCCTTCAAGCAACCAATGATTGGCTTAATTTATTAGCTAGTCACGAAACGAGGCATATTTATCAAAATGATTTGGCCACTACAGGAGTCAGCCGTGTTTTTAAACTTTTGTGGGGGAGTAATGGCCAAGGCCTTTATAGTAATCTAATGATCCCCAATTGGTTATGGGAGGGTGATGCGGTAGAAACTGAAACCCGTTTAAATAATCAAATTGGTAGATCTAACATTCCTCAGTTCTCAAATACGTTAAATGCTTATTTAGCTCAATTTGGTGTTCCGAGCTACAGTAAATTAATGGCTAGGAATTTCAGGGAAAACATGCCCAATCATTATGTTTTTGGCCAATTTATTACGCATAATTTAACGTCCCAATTTGGAGTTGACGAGATAGGTAAAATATGGCAAAATACATTAAATAAACCTCGATTATTTTCTTTCTCAAAGGAAGTAAAAAAGAGATATGGGGTAAATATTGATCAATATGTTGCTCATATTTTACAAAAGCAATTGGATACTATTCGAAAAAAAGATGTTGATTCTTCCTATTCAATTATTTCCCCAAAAATTAAAAGTGGATTTACCTCTTATGACTTTCCACAAAGTATTGGAAATGGCAAAGTCGTCGCGATCAAATCAAGCTTCCAAGAAATTCCATCCTTAGTGATGATTGAAAATTCCAAAGAACGAAAATTATGTTTATTAGGACCTGTTTACCCGAGCAATATGCTTTCCGCGTCGGATCAATATGTTGTTTGGTCTGAAATCATGTACCATCCAAGATGGACTCAAAAACAGCATACTAAATTAGTTTTTTATGACTTAAAGCACAATGAGAAAACGATTTGGACTAATAATAGAAAGTGGATATGTCCAAGTATTAGTTCGGATTCTAAGTACCTCTCCTATTTAGAATTGCAAAATGATGGGAGTTCGACTTTGAAAATACATGAGAAGGAAACAAGATATTTAATTGACAGCATAGGTTTTCATTCATCGATGCAAGTAATCCAGCCCAGAGTATCTTCCAATGGCTTATTGTCCTATATTTTACTTCAGCATGGCCATAAACAAATAGTTGTTTATAATTATTTGCAACATAAGGTAATTGCAAAGCGTGATTTTGGTTCAAACAATATAGCAAGTACTTTTTTGCATGAAGATTTTGTGTATTTCAATTTGCCCGTTGGCCCAGTAGACCAAATAGCACGATGGAATTTTAAAGACAATTCAATAAATTATGTTACCAAAACACAATTTGGAGCCTATGCGGCATCTTTTTCTTCCGAAGCTACTGAACCCTTTATTTTTTCAAACTATTCCGCATTGGGAAGCCAAATTGGTTTAGGCCGCTTACAAGAATCTCATTCAATCCATTTAAGTGACCCTTCAACGGTTCTTCCTATTGAGCCTAAGCAAGAGAAATTTGAAGTCGCTTCTTATAGCCGTTGGAATATTGTTAATCCATATGCTTGGGGACCTATAATAAATTCTCAATTTAATAAATTGGATATAGGTTTATTGTCAAAAAATTTAACCAATACGCTCCAATTGGGCTTAGGATATATGTATGATGCCAGTGAGCAAACCGGAACGAAATACCTTCGTGCTTCGTATCAAGGATGGTTTCCGGTATTTGATTTTTCTTTTCAGCAAGGTGCTAGGAACACATCTATTTATGTTGATAAAACAAGTCCTTTGGATAGTTTGAGATCGGATCAATGGAATCAAACCAAAATGGATGTAGGTATTAGGCTGCCTTTGTTACTTACTCGGGGAGCATTCCAAGAACAATTATATGTGTCGAGTACTTATTCAATATTTAAGGTAGATGGGTATAATCTGCCCTTGCGGTATAAATCAGAAGCTTTTGATGGAACATACTCGTCCATGATATATCAAATAAATTATTCAAAATTATTAAATAAATCTCTTTGGGATCTTCAGTCTAAGTTTGGGTATCAATTTAATTTGTATTGGAATGGGATGCCTTTCAAGCAATCGCTTCAGTCTGAATTATGGGGAATGCAAGCGAAAATTTACTTACCTGGTTTCTTGAAAAATCATGGAGTATTGATAAAAGCAACATTCCAACAAGAGATGAAGGGTAATTATAATCTAAATAGTCCTTTTGTCTTTACTAGAGGATATCTGTATGAGATCAATCAGCGATGGACTAATTTGTCATTAGATTATAAATTTCCTATCGCTAATACGTCGATAAAAATGGGTCGCTTATTGTATTTTACTCGATTTAAAGGAAATGTGTTTTTGGATGTAAGCAGAGGCGTTCCTGATTTAAACAATTCAAATCTGTATAAATCATATGAATCCGTTGGTTTAGATGTTTCATCTAACTTTCACGTTTTACGCTTTTCTCAGGGTTTTGACCTTGGAATTAGATTATTATATAAGCCTCGATTAAATCAATATGAATTTTATCCACTAGTTTTAGATTTAGGTTTTTAATGAAGGAAAAATTTCTACTAATTTTTGTCATCTTTTGTTCCCTTTCCTGTGAACCTAGACAGGATTTTAAAGGTGAAGATATTCCAGATCAAAAATACATATCCTCCATATTAGGTAATGAAAAAGGTCAAAATCAAAAAGCGATCGCATATTTAAATCAAATTATTGAAGAGGGTTCACCGGCACATTTGTATTTTTTACGTGCTAAATATCTATTTGAATCTCGCCAATATAAAAAAGCAAATGTGGATATTCAGATGGCACTTAAATCAAGTCCCAGAGACTTTGATTATGTATTATTAGCGGGTCAGATTGCCTTAAATTTAGAGAAATATACTGCGGCTTTAAATTATTTTAATTTAATTAAGTCAAACGAAAAGAACCATTCGCGAATCTTTTTTTTCTTAGCCGAAGCATCATTAAAACTTAATAATTCAAAATTGGCTACTTATTATTTAAATCAAATTAGAAAAAATGATTTATCCCCAAAGGATCAGTTTTACTATACTGTTTTAAGTAATTTAAGTCTTCCAATTCAAATTCCAAAAGCTAATTTAATCAATAGATTTGATGATAAAAGTATTCAAGATGTTAGGTTGCAAAGAATTTATTTTGAAAACGCGATGGATTATACCTCTAAATATTTGTATCAAAATCAATTGTTAAAAGTGATCAATGAGTATCCAAATGATCCCTATCTTCTTCGATTCTGGGCTAGATTTCTAAGTAAAATAAATCAATTTAAATTGGCTGAATTAAATTATCAAAAAGCGCTTAATCTATTTGAACAAAATGATAATCTAAATTTAGAGATAGGTAAGTTTTATATGTTACAAAGAAATTACCCATCCGCTTTAATTTATTTGAATAAAATAAAGCCGGATTTGCAATTTTTTATTGACGTTCCATTTTTAAAATCAAAGTGTTATTTATACTTGGGAGATAATTTACACTATAAATCTATGATGGATTCAGTTAAGCTATTTTTGAAAAATGATAATCGATTTTATCAATTGAAAACGAAACATTTTGGGATTTCAGTGGACTCCAACTTAGTAGTCAAAGATTCTTTATTGACGATTAGGCCTTAATTTTTGGGGGTAAATTTGTAACTTGCGTAAAATTAGACAGGATGATTAAAATTATTTTTCCAGACGGACAAATTAAAGAATATTCGAAAGGTATCACGCCAATGGATATTGCGTTAAGTATATCAGAAGGATTAGCACGGAATGTGTTAGCAGCAAAATTGAATGATCAAGTGGTAGATTCCTCCACTCCTATTGTCTTAGATTCTAATTTGCAATTACTTACTTGGAATGATGTAGAAGGTAAAAAAACCTTTTGGCATTCTTCGGCGCATTTATTAGCCGAGGCCATCGAATATTTATATCCAGGAACAAAGTTTGGTATTGGTCCTGCGATTGAAAATGGATTCTATTATGATATTGACTTAGGTGATCAGGAATTTGGCCAAGAAAATTTCAAGGCAATAGAAGATAAAATGCTAGAATTAGCTCGACTGAAACTAGATTATGTTCGAAAAGAAATTTCAAAAAAAGATGCGGTTCAATATTTTACCTTAAAAAAGGATGAGTATAAGCTAGAGCTTTTGGAGGGCTTGTCTGATGGTGATATTACTTTTTATTCTCAAGGTAATTTCACTGATTTATGTAAGGGTCCCCATATTCCAAGCACTAGCTTTATCAAAGCAGTTAAAGTTTTAAGTGTGGCAGGCGCTTATTGGCGAGGCGATGAAAAGCGCAAGCAAATGACGCGTATTTATGCAATCACATTTCCAAAGGCAAAGGAATTGGAGGAATATTTGACTTTGCTAGAAGAATCAAAAAAACGTGACCATCGAAAATTAGGGAAAGAACTAGAATTATTCGCTTTTTCAGAAAAGGTGGGTTTAGGTTTGCCATTATGGCTACCTAAGGGCACTATCTTACGCGAAAGACTAGAGAATTTTTTAAGACGCGCTCAAGTCCGTGCCGGATATTCACCTGTCATTACCCCTCACATTGCTAGTAAAGAACTTTATGTGACTTCAGGGCATTATGCTAAATACGGGAAAGATTCATTTCAGCCTATTCATACGCCAGATGAAAATGAAGAGTTTTTTCTAAAACCAATGAATTGCCCGCATCATTGCGAGATCTATAAAACGAAGCCAAGGAGTTATAAGGATTTACCTTTGCGTTTAGCAGAATTTGGTACGGTTTATCGGTATGAGCAATCAGGAGAATTACATGGATTGACCCGAGTAAGGGGATTTACACAAGATGATGCTCATATATTTTGTCGCCCAGATCAAGTTGAGGATGAGTTCATGAAAGTCATTGACTTAGTTTTGTATGTGTTTAAGGCGCTTGGTTTTGACCAATATTCAGCACAAATATCTTTAAGGGATAAGGTTAACAGAGAAAAATATATAGGTAATGATGATGATTGGAATCGCGCTGAAGAATCCATTATAAAATCTGCCAAGGAAAAAGGATTACCCACCACTATTGAATATGGAGAGGCAGCATTTTATGGCCCTAAACTAGATTTTATGGTCAAAGATGCTTTAGGTAGAAAATGGCAGTTGGGCACGATTCAAGTGGATTATCAATTACCTCAACGATTTGAATTGGAGTATACGGGTTCAGATAATCAAAAGCATAGACCAGTCATGATTCATAGAGCCCCATTTGGTTCTCTTGAAAGATTTGTAGCGATATTAATTGAAAATACAGCAGGTAATTTCCCATTGTGGCTTTCCCCTGATCAATTGGCCGTTTTACCTATCTCTGAAAAGTACGAAGATTATGCCAATGAGATTTATTTAAGACTTCAAGAAAAAGATTTGCGTGGATATGTAGATCATCGTGATGAGAAAATAGGTCGAAAAATACGGGATGCAGAAGTAAGTAAGGTTCCTTTTATGATTGTAGTGGGTGAAAAAGAACAAGCGGAAGGAATGATCAGTGTAAGAAAAAAGAATCAAGGAGATTTAGGCTCAATGACTATTGAGGCATTTATGAATTTGGCTCAGGAAGAAATGAGCCAACTAACTTATGAAAATTGATTATTTAGTTATTTTACCTAGGATAGCAGGTATAAGTTTGCAAATACGTGATTTTTGAACTAGATTTCGAATTGATTTAATAAAACATTAAAAACAAACAATAATTTATGGCTTTACGCCCCAATAACAATTACCGAGGAAATAGAAGAGAAGAAGAACCTTATCGAATTAATCAATTAATTCGTGGAGTAGAAGAAGTTAGATTAGTAGGAGAAAATATTGAACAAGGTGTTTATCCATTCTCTAAAGCTATTGAACTAGCAGAAGCACAGAGTTTAGATTTAGTTGAAATCTCCCCCAATGCTGTTCCACCCGTTTGCAAAGTGATTGATTATGCTAAATTCAAGTATGATCAAAAGAAAAAGCAAAAGGAAATTAAGGCAAATGCAACCAAAACAGTCATCAAGGAAATTCGGTTTGGTCCCAATACAGATGAACATGATTTTAATTTCAAATTAAAGCATGCTGTTAATTTTCTTAAAGAAGGTGCTAAGGTTAAGGCATATGTGCATTTCGTAGGTAGAACAATTGTATTCAAAGAAAGAGGCGAAATGCTATTACTGAATTTTGCAAAGGGACTTGAAGAAGTGGGCAAACCTGATGATATGCCAAAATTAGAGGGAAAGCGAATGAGCATCATATTTACACCCAAAGCTCAAAAGAAATAATTTATTTATATAGTGGAATTTCAAGGTAATTTTTTTACTTTTGCATTCCAATTTTTACATTTAATACTTAATAGAATGCCAAAAATTAAAACCAACTCTGGAGCAAAAAAGCGTTTCAAAGTTACAGGAACTGGTAAAATAAAGCGTAAGCATGCTTTTCATAGCCACATCCTAACAAAAAAAACAACTAAGCAAAAGCGTAATTTAGTTCACGCTACGTTAGTTTCCCCTTCTGATATGGGTCGTGTAAGTTTATTATTAGGACTTTCATAATCAGTTATTAGTTATTGTTCAACCAGAATTAAGGCAAAAAAAGTGTTCGAAATGAGCCGCCTGAATTCAAAAAACAAATTTAGTTATGCCACGTAGTGTCAATCATGTAGCTTCAAGAGCTAGGAGGAAAAAGATTTTAAAATTAGCGAAGGGATTTTTCGGAAGAGGGAAAAATGTTTGGACTGTCGCTAAAAACAAAGTAGAAAAAGGTTTGCAATATGCATATCGCGATCGTAAAGTTAAGAAAAGAGATTTTCGTGGACTTTGGATACAGCGTATTAATGCTGCAGCTAGGCAAGAAGGATTATCCTATTCAGCTTTCATGGGTAAGTATAACAAATCAGGTATGACATTAAATCGCAAAGTACTCGCAGATTTAGCCATGAACCATCCTGATGCTTTCAAAGCTGTTCTATCCAAATTATCATAAAAAAAAGTCCCGGAAACATTCGGGACTTTTTTTTTACACTTATCTTTGTTACTAGTCTTAGTAACAAATGAATTTACCTACCTATTTCGATTATGCTTCTACTACTCCAGTTCGTTCGGAAGTATTAAATAAGATGTTGCCTTATTTTTCTACTGTTTATGGCAACGCTGGATCTAATTTGCATCATTTTGGTTGGTTAGCACAAGAAGCCATTGATTTGTCCAGAAATCAAATGGCAGATTATTTTAATGTAAAGCCAAGTGCCATCATTTACACCTCAGGTGCAACAGAATCAAATAATTTAGCCATTAAAGGTTATTTAAAAGGTAAATCGAAAGGTCATTTAATTACCTCAATTATTGAACATAAGGCGATACTCGAAATATTTATTCAATTAGAAAAGGAAGGCTATTCTGTTACTTATTTGATTCCCAATGAAGTGGGTCAAATCACGAAAGATGCGTTGTTAAATGCCATTCAAACTGATACCTTATTAGTGTCTCTTATGATGGTGAACAATGAAATAGGGACTATTTCTGATTATGTAGGATTTAAAGAGATATGTGATTCCCACTCCATATGTTTTCATTCTGATGTGACACAGGCCATTGGAAAAATCAAATTGGACGTAAATAATTTACCTCATTTAATGAGTTTTTCAGGACATAAAATATATGCTCCCAAAGGAATTGGGGGCTTAATAATCAATAGTAATTGTACAATTAGCCCCCTTTTTGATGGTGGTGGACAAGAACGAGGCATTAGGTCTGGAACTTTACCAGTACCGCTCATTGTAGGTCTAGGCTACGCTTTTACCTTTATACCAGAGATATTAAGTTTTGATGAAACACTTCGTAATTTTAACCGTAAGATTAAGGATATACTTTTGAGTAATTTCAATAATCACATTTTGATCAATTCTAATAGTCCTCATAATATATCCACCCTACTTAGTATTTCAATTTACGGAGTTCATTGGGAAGATTTATTCAATTCCTTAACAGCAATCGCTGTTTCTAATGGTTCGGCCTGCAATGTTAAGTCTACAAATCCATCGCATGTTTTGACGGCTTTGGGACACAAAAGAGATTTAGCTTTAAGTACGCTACGGATTTCATTAAGTTATATGACGACTGAAAATGAAATTGATTTTTTAATCCACTATTTAAAAGAGAAGTTAAGCAAACTATTGGTGTGAAAGAGATCAAATTATTTGTGGGCCAACTTTCATTATACATTCAATCCGGTGTCAAATTTGCTATAGCCACTGTTGTCAACGTAGATGGTTCAGCTTATCGGCGACCTGGTGCTAGGATGTTAATTAATGAAAATGGTGATTGGCACGGAGGAATAAGCGGCGGTTGCCTTGAAGGTGATATGCTAAAAAAGGCCCAACTGTCAATGCTTTCCAATCAAAATAAATTAGTCAAGTATGATACTCGAGAAGATGATCCTTTTGAATTAGGTGTGGGATTAGGATGCAATGGTCTTATCGAAATTTTAATTAGCCCAGATGTAGAATATGCAAAATTATTATTTGAATTGCTTAATACACATATTGAAAGTTCGAATCCAACAATACTTGAACATTCTTTTCCTATAAATTCTACAAATTCTGCTTTTGTAACGATTAACCCCACTAATCCTTTTGTTTCTGCTCTATCAAATGAAGAAGCAGACCAAGTATTAAATCATCATCAATCCAAGGTTAAAGTATTCGAAAATGAGATATTATTTGTCGAACATTTGCCAGTAATACCCAGGATTGTGCTTTATGGAAATTTATTTGATTCGTCAAGCTTGATTGAACTTTGTCATTTTCTTTCTTGGGATGTTTGTTGGGTCGGTAATCCATTAAAAATGAATGCTTTATTAAAGGATAAGGTTCAATCATATTTTCATTGGGATGATGAATTCACATTTAAAAATAATGATGTTATTGTGTTAATGACACATGATTTTGATCGAGATGTGGCCATTGTTAAACATTTAACTTCAGTCAATTTTAAAGGTTACATTGGAATTTTAGGTCCATTAAAAAGAATGCAAAAGATTATAAAACAATTAGAAATTTTGTCTGTTAATATAAAGGATATGTCATTTTTTGGCCCTATTGGTTTAGATATTGGTGCTGAAGGTCCTAATGAAATTGCGTTATCCATCGTTTCTGAAATTATTGCTTTTAATAGTTCAAGAGACGGTAGTTCATTGAAAAATAGAATAAAATCCATTCATACGAATTAAAAATGTCGCATTTAATTGAATTACAAAAAAGCATTGAACCTTATAAAAAGGTTTTAAGAAATCATCCAATTAATTCTTATATCATTTCTCATGAACATTTATCTGTTTTCATGCAGCATCATATATTTGCAGTTTGGGATTTTATGTCTTTAGTCAAAAAGTTACAAGTTGAGTTAACTTCTGTAGATTCATTATGGTTTCCAAAGGGATCGGGTGAAACTAGGTATTTGATTAATGAAATTGTTTTAGGAGAAGAATCTGATATTGATCCTAACGGTGGCTATATCAGTCATTTTGATTTATATTTGAGAGCTATGGATGAACTAGCCATTATGGTCCCTCCTGCTTTGTCAACTTTTAAACAGTTTAAATCAGTTGAGGAGTTTCTGATTGCCCTTCCTTCAATTGATTTACCACAAAGCATTAAGGATTTCTTAACCTTTACTTTTTCAAGTATTTTAAACGGGAAGATTGAAGAAATTTCCGCTATTTTTACTTTTGGCCGAGAAGATTTGATTCCGGAAATGTTTCAACTCATATTAAATCAATTAAGAGTACAATCTCCTGATAAGATAAAAACATTGACCTATTATTTGGAAAGGCATATTGAAGTGGATGGAGGTCATCATTCTGCATTAGCAACATCCATGGTATCTCAATTGTGTCAAGATGACCCAAAAGCCTGGGCACGCGCTACACAGGCAGCGATCAATTCGTTAGAGGCCAGAATTAAACTTTGGGATGGTATTGTCAATGCAAAAATGTAAAAAAAAAGGTTCCTTTTTTAGAGGAACCTTTTAACACATTAGAAATGCTTTTATTTTACTTCTTCAAAAGCAACATCTTCAGCTGAATCATCCGATGGAGTTTCTGTATTTTGAGATGGTTGATCACCACCCTCTTGAGTATTAGCGTACATTTCTTGCGAAGCCGCAGTCCAAGCCGTATTTAACTTTTCAATTCCTGAATCGATTGACGTTAAGTCTTGAGATGCATGAGCTATTTTCAATTCAGATAAAGCTCCTTCTATGGCTGATTTATTGCCTTCTGACAATTTTTCGCCATATTCTTTCAATTGTTTTTCAGACTGAAAAATTAAAGCATCTGCTTGGTTGACTTTCTCAACGCGATCTTTTTCGATCTTGTCTGTCGCTTCATTTGCTTTTGCCTCATTTCTCATTTTCTCAATTTCTTCATCTGTCAAACCACTAGAAGCTTCAATTCTAATTTTTTGCTCTTTACCAGTACCTTTTTCTTTTGCTGAAACTTGTAATATTCCATTTGCGTCAATATCAAAGGTTACCTCGATTTGAGGAATTCCTCTAGCAGCTGGTGGCAAACCATCTAAATGGAAACGGCCTAAGGAACGGTTATCTTTAGCCATTGGTCTTTCTCCTTGTAATACATTTAGCTCAACTGAAGGTTGATTATCTGCTGCTGTAGAAAAAGTCTCAGATTTTTTTGTCGGGATCGTAGTGTTTGATTCGATCAATTTAGTGAATACACCACCCATCGTTTCAATACCTAAGGATAAAGGTGTTACATCTAATAATAATACATCTTTCACCTCACCGGTTAAAACACCTCCTTGAATAGCTGCTCCAATAGCTACTACCTCATCTGGATTAACTCCCTTAGATGGTTTTTTGCCAAAGAATTTTTCAACTTCTTCTTGGATTCTTGGAATACGTGTTGACCCACCTACCAAAATCACTTCATCTATATCCGCGTTCGAATAAGAAGCGTTTTTCATGGCACGTTTACATGGTTCTAATGTACGGCGAATTAAACTGTCGGCCAGTTGTTCAAATTTAGCGCGCGTTAATGAACGAACTAAATGTTTGGGAATGCCGTCTACAGGCATAATATAAGGTAAATTAATTTCCGTATTTGCGCTAGAACTTAATTCGATTTTTGCCTTTTCAGCTGCTTCTTTTAAGCGTTGAAGTGCCATCGGATCTTTACGTAGATCTATATTTTCATCTGATATAAATTCTTCTGCAAGCCAATTGATAATGACTTGATCAAAATCATCTCCACCTAAATGAGTATCTCCGTCTGTCGATTTAACCTCGAATACTCCATCTCCTAATTCTAAAATAGATACGTCAAAAGTACCTCCACCTAAATCAAAGACAGCTATTTTCATATCCTGTCCTTTTTTATCCACTCCATATGCTAATGCAGCAGCTGTAGGCTCATTTATAATTCGTTTTACTTCAAGTCCCGCAATCTGTCCTGCTTCTTTAGTGGCTTGACGTTCCGCATCATTAAAATAAGCCGGAACCGTAATAACGGCTTCTGTTACAGTTTGACCTAAATAATCTTCAGCTGTCTGCTTCATTTTAGTCAAAATCTGAGCAGATATTTCTTGAGGTGTATAAAGACGATCGCCGATTCTTACTCTTGGCGTATCGTTATTTCCTTGTTCAACTGAATATGAAATAGTTTTTAACTCTGAACTTACTTCGGAGTATTTTTTACCCATAAATCTTTTTACTGATGAAATCGTATTTTGTGGATTTGTAATAGCTTGTCGCTTAGCAGGATCCCCTACTTTGCGTTCACCATTTTCCAAAAATGCAACGATTGAAGGTGTTGTTCTTCGTCCTTCAGAATTCGCAATTACAACAGCCTCGCTACCTTCCATAACCGCCACACATGAGTTGGTGGTACCTAAATCAATTCCAATAATTTTTCCCATGATTAATTTTATTTAATTTCGCCCACATTCTACAAGGATAGTGCCATAATAACATTGTTCATTAATTTCTGACATATTGTCACATAGTTTATGAATATAGAATAAAGTATATTTCTCTTATTATATTTGTAATATTTAATAAATTATCATGGAGGAAAGGAATGATTTTATTTGGGTTGATGAGGCTGAACCTCATCGTAGTAGAACTCGTGAAATAATTAAAAAACATCCTGAAGTAAAAAAATTAATTGGCAAGAATCCTAATACCATGTATTGGATTTTAGCTTGTGTGTTTTTGCAAATTACAATTGCCTTTTTTATCAAAGATTATTCTTGGTGGATCATTGTAGGTACGGCTTGGTTTATTGGAGCTTTCCCTGTACATACCTTATTTGTTTGTATTCATGAATCCGCTCATAATTTAATTTATAGAAAAAAATCTTGGAATGTTTTTGCGGGGATCATAGCTAATCTCCCTTCTTTGGCGCCAACGGCTATTTCTTTCAAAAACTTTCATTTAAAACATCATGCTTTTCAAGGTGTCCATGAGCTCGATGCTGATTTGCCAGATTATTGGGAAGCTAAATTGATTAATAATTTTTTTATTGGTAAAATGATATGGTTACTATTATTTCCATTTTTTCAGGGAATTCGTACTTATCGTTGCATTGAATTAGCTATTATAGACCGATATGTGATTATGAACATTGTGGTCCAACTTATTTTCGATGCTGCCATAGTTTATTTTTGGGGTTGGTCAGCTTTAGCTTATCTAGGGTTTAGTTTTCTATTTTCTGTGGGACTTCATCCGCTGGGTGCTAGGTGGATACAAGAACACTTTTTAGTTTTAGATAAAAAACAAGAAACATTTAGTTATTATGGAGGCTTAAATTCAATTAATATGAATGTAGGTTACCATAATGAACATCATGATATGCCATCAATTCCTTGGAACAATTTGCCAAAGTTGAAAAATATAGCTCCAGAATTTTATAATAATTTACATTACCATACCTCTTTTGTGAAGTTATTTTTCACTTTTCTGTTTAGCCAAGAAATAGGTCTTTATTCAAGAATTGCTAGAAAAGACCGAGGTGGAGTTTCTTTAGTAGATCAATCAACCCCGGATATCGACTTGATTAAATAATTGGGTATAGGCCAATGGTTTTATCTAGTTCTGTTTTTTTAAGTTTACATCGCTTAATATATTTAAATCTTTGTAGAATAATATCTATAGATTTCTATTTAATTAATGTCAAACGAATCAAATAAATTGATCATTTATCAGATGATGTTTCATCTTTGGGGAAATACGGTAACAAATCCTCAAAAGAATGGTCATTCAACCACAAATGGTACAACTAAATTTATTGATGTTTCAAACAAGGCATTAATTATTTTACATGATAAGGGTTTTACCCATTTGTATACCACTGGAATTATCGAACACGCCACAAAAGAAGATTATTCAGACTATGGGTGTACGTTAGATCACCCTTCTATTGTCAAAGGAAGTTGTGGGTCTCCTTTTGCCATCAAAGATTATTATGATGTAAATCCTTTTTTGGCCAATAATCCTGAAAATCGCTTAGATGAGTTCAATTTAATGGTTGATCGAATTCATGAAAATAAATTAAAAATAATACTGGATTTTGTTCCTAACCATTTAGCCAGAAATTATCAATCTGACAAAAAACCTGATGGGGTAAATGATTTCGGTTTTAATGATCGAAAAGATGTCGATTTTTCACCTCAAAACAATTTTTATTATTTGCCTGGGACACAATTTATTGTACCTAATAATGGTGAAATTGAATCCAATATTCAAGCATATGTGGAAATACCAGCTAAAGCAAGTGGAAATAATGTATTTTCTTCACAACCCACTATTCACGATTGGTTCGAAACGGTTAAATTAAATTACGGGATCGATTATCATAATAATGGCCATATTCACTTTGATCCCATACCAGACACTTGGTATAAAATGTTGGAAGTTTTAACCTATTGGACAAATTTGGGTGTAGATGGTTTTCGTTGCGATATGGCTGAAATGGTTCCTGTGGAATTTTGGGCTTTTGTTATTCCTAAAATAAAAGAGATTAATCCTGATCTAATTTTTATTGCTGAAATCTATCAGCCAAGTTTATATGCTGATTATATCTACAAGGGACACTTTGATTACCTTTATGATAAGGTGGGTTTGTACGATTCATTAAGGAGTTTAATGGAACAAAAAAGTGAGGCGCATACTAGTTTAATTACTCAAGTTTGGCAGCAGGAATCCGGTGAATTTTCTAATAAAATGTTAAGATTTTTAGAAAATCATGATGAAACTAGAATTAATTCTTCAGGTTTTGCAGCCCATAATATTTGGTCATCAATTCCAGCCATGTTGATTACTTCAACATTGCATGGAGGACCATTCATGATCTATTTTGGTCAAGAATTTGGCGAAAAAGCAAATGAAATCGAAGGCTTTAATGATGCAGATGATCGTACGACTATGTTTGATTTCTGGCGGGTGGATTCGCATCAAAGATGGTTTAATCATGGAAAATTCAATCATGATTTATTGACAAGTCAGGAGATTGAAATAGATCATTTTTATCAACAACTATTTAATTTTGTCAAAAATTCAAATGCAGTACAAATGGGTCAATTTTTTGATTTACAATATGTACAGAGAGAAAACTATCCAAGTAAATATGTGTACGCTTATTTACGATATACAAATGATGAACAATTGTTGTTTGTAATTAATTTTCACACTTCGGAGAATTTCCAATTAGAAATTGTCATTCCGGATTTAGCGTTTGAATTAATGAATAAATATAATTTAAAATGGAAGATTGAAAATATGTTCACCCCTCCTACCATTGAATATAAAAACGACGAAATTTCAGATAAAATATTTGTAGAGATTCCGCCCAATAGTGCATTAATATTTAAAGCAATTTCATGAAAAAACTAGGCTTTATCATGATGTTTATTGTGGTTTGGGTTCCCGGATATTTTCTGGAAGCGCAATCATTTAAGGTAATACCCAATAAGTTGAAGTTGGCAATAGAAAAAAGCCTTTCATTAAAATCTCCCAATCTGATTGGTCAATATTTTATCGGAGCCCCTTATTTAGCTAATCGATTATCTGCATCAAACCCTGAAAAAGTATATTTCTCATTTGGCGATTTTGATTGTGTTACTTATGTAGAAAACGTATTAGCCTTGTATCATTCTAAGGGAAATCCTATCCAGTTTAGCGATAACCTTATTAAGATCCGATACAATGATTCCATCAGCTATGAAAACAGAAATCATTATTTAACTTCTGGCCTAGAAAAGCTAGTTAAACTCAAATTACTTACTCCTATTAATAATCCGTTCAACTCAAAATCCGTTTTTAAAAAAATAGATTATTTATCTGAACATGTAAATAGTAAATATATAGATAAAGATAAGTTGAAGAAAATAGAAAATTCAATTAGCAATCGGCCTATATATTACTTTGATTCAATGAACGATTCTGATACAAATAACTTAATTCAAAATGGGGATGTCATAGCCTTTGTATCTTCACGTAATGATTTGGATTTTAAGCATGTGGGATTTGTTTATTTTAAAAATAATAAAAAGTATATCTTACATGCTTCTCAGGAAAAAAAAGTGGTATGCATTTCTGATGTGACCATCGATCAATACTTATTGAAAAATAAAAAAATAAAAGGATTTCAAATTTACAGACCCAATAGATAAATGTCGACTTATAATTTTGATCAAGAAATAGATCGCAAAAATACCAATAGCTTTAAGTGGGATAACCCAATGTACGAAGGTCGAGATATGCTGCCTATGCCTGTGGCTGATATGGATTTTCGTATTGCTGATGAGTTAATCGATACGATTAAAAATATAAATGATCATGGAGTAATTGGTTATTCCATTGTACCGGAAACATTAAAACTGGCCTACCAAAAAAAAATTAAAGAAGTTTATGATTGGGATACACAAGTTGATTGGCAAGTGTGGATTCCAGGAATAGTACCTGGATTAACCTTAGCCTGTTCTACTTTTGTTTCAACTTCGCAAAGTATTTTAACTCCAATTCCCGTATATCACCCGTTTCATTTAGTTGGTAAATGGGTCGATAGATCACTTTTAACATTTAATATGGTTGAAAAAGAGGGTCGATGGGTGTATGATTTCATCGAATTTGAAAATCAATTAAAAAAAGGTCCTGGCGTTTTTTTATTCTGTAATCCACACAATCCAGGCGGTACTGTGTTTAATGTTGATGAAATAGCTCGTATCATTGATTTATGCAAACAATATGATTGCATGATCTTATCAGATGAAATTCATGCTGATTTACTTTTGCAAACTAGTGTTAAACACATTAGCATAGGCAAGTATATTCCCATTGATTTTCCTGCTATTACATTTTTCGCTACATCAAAAACCTATAATACAGCTGGAATGGGTGGCGCGGTAGCCATTATTCCTAATGCAGAAGTTAGGGAGAAATTCTTAAAACATTCCCAAGGAATTTTTCCAATGCTATCAAGAAACAGTATTGAAATTATGCAAACTAGCTTAACAATGAGTCATGTATGGTTGGATTCTTTGCTTGTATATTTAAGAAGTAATCATGATTTACTTTTTTCATTTGCAAATAAAATGAGTGGTTTGAAGATGTTACCATTGGAAGCTACTTATTTAGCTTGGATACAATATGACTCAAACATATTAGGTGATTTCCAAAAAAGGTTATTTGAAAATGGCTTACATGTTTTGCGAGGAGATCAATTTTTAGGTAAAAATTTCATTCGGGTTAATATTGCTTGCACAAAAAAGTCGTTGGAAAAGGCTATTATGATCATGAAGAAAACAATCGATGAGACACATTAAATCTTTCTTATTTATTGGAATTATTTGCCTTCTTATATTTCTGATTTATTTCATCATTAATCAAGATCTAACGGATAATGATAAAGTAACATATGATTTCAATGATGAAAAAATAGTTAATACAGCAATGGATTCTATTTCAAATATGAAACTCCCATTGGATACAATTGAACACGTATCCCCTGTTTATTTAACTCAAGTAGAAGATTTTGAGGCTAAGGCTGAGATAAAGAATGATTTTGTCAATTTTCAAATATTCAAAAGTCATGAGTTGGTCTTTGAAAAAAAAATAAAAAATTTTAAGATAAAAAATCTATTAAGCTCAGATTTAAATAATAACCAACAACCTGAATTCTGGATTTATGGAGATGATAACGCTCATAAATTTCAAATATATGGGTATGAATACAATAAAAATTCTTTTAATTTAATAAATTTTCCTAATTTAAAGGGTAGACAAGAATTTGGTTATGCAGGAAAGGATTCTTTGTATTTTGTTAAATCTAATATAGTTCGATCCTTTCAATTTAATAATGACCAATATTCAGAATTAGAAAATGGTGTTAGAGTTTGTTATTATTCATTAGGTCCGGATAATAGCTTTGTTTTAAAAAAAACCTTAGACTTTGAAAATGAATAAAGAAAATTTACGCTCGCAACAATGGTTCGGTAAAACTGGTAAAGATGGTTTTATTTATAGAGCCTGGATGAAAAATCAGGGTATTCCTGATGATTATTTTCAAGGCAAACCCGTCATTGGTATTTGTAATACATGGTCTGAATTAACACCATGTAATGCTCATTTTAGAGAACTCGCAGAATTTGTTAAAAAAGGTGTTATTGAAGCTGGAGGATTTCCTGTAGAGTTTCCCGTTATGTCTTTGGGTGAAACGTTAATTAAGCCAACTGCCATGTTATATCGTAATTTGGCCAGTATGGATGTTGAAGAATCCATTCGAGCTAATCCGATCGATGGGGTTGTGCTAATGTGTGGATGTGATAAAACCACTCCTTCTTTAGTGATGGGTGCTTGCAGTGTTGATTTGCCTACTTTAGTTATTTCAGGGGGGCCTATGATGAAAGGAAAATTTAAAGGTAAAGATATTGGCACCTCTGATGTATGGAGATTTGCTGAAGCGTATAAATTAGGTGAATTAACTCAAAAGGAATTTGTCGAAGCTGAGGCTTGTATGGCAAGAACTCCTGGACATTGTGCCGTAATGGGTACGGCTTCCACTATGGCTACTATGGTGGAAGCTTTAGGATTAAGTTTACCACAAAATGCAGCTATTCCAGCTGCCGATGTGCGAAGAAAAGTCCTAGCCCAAAATTCGGGTAGGCGCATCGTGGAAATGGTTAATGAGGATCAGAAAATTTCAAAAGTTTTAACGCGACAAGCTTTTGAAAATGCCATTCGGGTTAATGCGGCTACTGGTGGATCAACTAATTTCGTAATTCATTTACTAGCAATTGCAGGTAGAATTGGAGTAGAATTAGATTTAAATGATTTTGATAAATTTTCTAGACAAATCCCTTTATTAGCTAATATACAACCCTCAGGGGAACATTTCATGGAAGATTTATATTATGCTGGGGGCTTACCGGCATTAATGAATCAAATGAAAAAGTTTCTGAATACGGATGCTATAACAGTGAATGGCAAAACAGTTGGTGAAAACATTGAAAATACACCTATTTACGACAGTAATATTATTTCAACTTTCGAAGAGCCTTTTAAATTAGATTCAGGAATAGCAGTAGTTAGAGGAAATTTAGCTCCGAATGGAGCGGTTGTTAAACCTTCAGCAGCTTCTTTATCGTTGTTTAAACATAGAGGAAAAGCGGTTGTATTTGAAAATATAGAAGATTATCATGCTAGAATTGACTTGCCTGATTTAGATATTGACGAAAACTCAGTGATGGTTTTGAAAAATGTAGGTCCCAAAGGTTATCCGGGTATGGCCGAAGTGGGTAATATGGGTATTCCTAAAAAATTATTAGAAAAAGGAGTAAAAGACATGGTCAGAATTTCGGATGGTCGAATGAGTGGCACAGGGTATGGAACTGTTATTTTACACGTAAGTCCTGAATCTGCAGCTGGTGGACCATTGAATTGGGTTGAAAATGGAGATTTTATTCAATTAGACCTAAACAATCGAAGCATTCATTGGGAAGTTAGTGATGAAGAATTAGCCAAAAGAAAAGTAGCAAATCCGTTTGTTCCTGTTAAGCAAATAAGAGGTTATGTGGGATTGTTTATTGACCGCGTCGAGCAAGCACATGTGGGAGCCGATTTTGATTTTTTAAAGGGTGGTTCAGGTTCAAAAGTAACAAGAGATTCACATTAAAATGAAGAAAGTAATTGTCACAGGTGCTGGTCAAGGAATTGGTTTAGAAGTAGTTATACAATTATGCAAAGAAGGATATTTTGTCATATGGAACGAAATTGATCCTTCCGTTTTCAAATCTGCTTCACAGCAATTAGAAAAACATTCGTTAACAAACCATTTGGGGATCTTAGGTGATTCAAGTAGTGAATTATTTTTAAGTGATTTAGCGAAAACGATCAGTAGTACGCCGGGAACTTTATATGGTTGTATTTGCAATAGTGGAATTACAACCTTTGGCAATTTCCTTGAATACCCGAGGGAATCCATGGATTTATTGTTAAAAGTCAATGTTTCAGGTACTTTTTTCTTAATACAATTCATTGCTAAATTATTAAAAGAAAGTAAATCAAAAGGATCCATTGTGGTTACCTCTTCAGTTACTGGTCATCAAGCTCATCCTGATTTAGTGGCTTATGGCATGACAAAAGGAGCTTTAATCCAGTTGGTAAGGAATTTAGTTGTGGAATTATCCCCATTAGGAATTCGCATCAATGCTATTTCACCAGGTGCTACCCTTACAGAAAGAACATCTTTAATTGATGACTTTGAAGATCAATGGACTAAAATAACTCCGATGGGTTCAATTGCTGATGTATCTGATATCTCAAATGCAATATTATTTATGCTCTCTGAAAAGTCAAGGCAAATTACGGGTCAAACCTTAATCGTGGATGGAGGTTGGACCTCATACAGCCCACCCCCAGGATCTGTATAATGGTTAACTCCAATGTTTAACTAAAAAATCAATCCAATTTTGATGACAAATTTTTGTAATATCATCATTCGAAAAACCTCTTTTCAATAATAAATCTGGAATTTTTTGTAGGTCAGCGATAGTTTTAATATCCATCGGGGATTGTTCAGTTCCGAATCCGCCATCTAAATCAGTACCAATTCCTACATGATTAGTATTGCCTGCAAGGCTGCAAATATGGACTAAATGGTCTACCATGACGTTTAAGTCGACTTTCATAGTTATTGGGTCCGATTCTCCCCTAATCCAATTAGGGACCATCATCCAAGTGTCTAAGGGTAAACCGATTACTGCTCCACGTCGAATAATTTCTTTAAATTGTTCATCCGTAAACTGGCGATTATGATTTACGAGTGATCTACTATTTTGATGACTAGCCCAAATAGATCCATTGAAAATTTCCATAGCTTCCCAAAAACTATCATCACACAGATGGGTTGCATCTAAGATGATCCCCAAAGATTCCATTTTTTCTAACAAATCTTTTCCGTTAGGTCCTAAACCGCCGGTTGCATTGGTGCCTTGTGCGTATCTACCAGGTCCATAATGAGCTGGTCCTAAAGCTCTTAATCCATAATTATAGGCTATATCTAAGTATTCAACGGATATGATAGAATCAGCCCCCTCTAAACTTAATATATAACCGATGGTTTTTTTATCATCGGTAGAACCATTCCAATACTGTAAATGAGTATTTAGTTCATTTGCATTTCGTATAGGAGATAGTTCTCCGAATGATTCCAAAGCTTTATAATAGGCTAATTGACCTTGCGTTTGCGCCCAAGCCTGTTCTGGAGAATTCCAACCCGGTAATTGAGATGTTTTTTCCACATACCGCGCTATTTGCGTGGCTACCACAATCCCAATATTACCTTTTCGTAACTCTTCTAAGCATACCGTTGCTTTTCCTCGATCTAATTTATCAGTCATGCCTTCCTCTCTGGAATTTATCTCAGTAATGGATGAGCGTAAATCTCTATTCCATTCCAAAGCATTCATGCTTAAATCTAAATGAGCGTCAAAGAGTAGCATATTAAATATTTATTTTACGATTACGCGCTTTTACTACCCACTCTCCTATCTTTTGGTCATGTTCAATGACTTGTAAGTTTTGGTGCAGTGCCACTGTCGGACAAATATGATATGGGTACATTCGTATGATTTGGCCAATTTCTATGTTGGAATGATCATTAACTTCAATAATTCCATGTTCTTCACTTTGACTTTTAAGGATCCAATTTGGAAAATCTATAAATCGAACTCTATTTTCAATGGGATTTTCTGCTGCCACCGATTTATGTCCTAAATCAATGCAAATGGTTGAACTTGTGGGTTTAGAAATGACTCTTGAAATTATTTGAACAGCCATTTTAAAAGTATTTTCAGGAAATAATTTAGAATAACCTATATCAAAAAATACAAAAGTTCCAGGACTACAAACAAAACGATCGTTCGTACGATGTACTAAAAAGCTAGGTGTTCCACCGACTACTAATTCGTACTTATTATGGGGGTCTATTTTGCCAATTAATTCATAAAAATCTATAAAATCTTGTTGGACATGATTAATACGAGCTTCCATTTCAAAATCACGTATATGCCCATCATAGGCATGAAGCCCTTTAATTTCCAAATTAAATAAATGATTTGCTATTTTTTCAATTAAATGGATTGCATCTTTTGGAACGATTCCAGTCCGATTCATTCCTACATTTAAGTCAATAAAAATGTTGATTACTATTTTATTGTTTATGGCAAATTCATTTATTTTCTCTGCAGCTAAATAATCATCCACCAAACATGAGAATTGACTTTTCGGATAACTAAGAATCAATTCGATAAATCTTGATAGAGTGGTTCCGGTAGGTTGAATGGATAGCAATATATCTTTTGCCTTTGAAATAGCGAGTAGTTCCGCTTCCGCAATCGTGGCACATTTAAATTTATATATCCCAGCCTCTAATAGTAAGTCATTCCCCTCTTGGGTCTTATGAGTCTTAATATGGGGTCTTAATCGAGCGACATTTCCGCCAACCATATCAATAACCATCTTTATATTTGACCTTACAACTTCAGGAAACACAATTAACCCAGGACTTTCAATATTTTTATAATCCATATTATTAGATTAATGATCGATCTAAATGTACATATCCCCCATCCACATGAATTAATTGGCCAGTGGTATGGCTTGACTTACTTGATAATAAAAAAGTAACCATGGCGCCCAACTCTTCTTTAGTCGTCATTCGCTTACCTAAAGGAATTCTATTTTCTATTTCACGTAAGGTTTCTGAAGGATTTGGTAACGTTTTTATCCATTTATCATACATGGGAGTATAACATTCTGCCACAATGACCGCATTAACTCGGATGCCATAGGGCAACAATTCTACCGCCCATTCTCGTGTTAAAGCATTTCTCCCCCCATTAGAAGCTGCATATGCTGAAGTTCCACCTTGTCCAGTTTCTGCTACTTTTGAACCAATGTTAACAATGGAGCCTTTTGTCTTAATTAAATGTGGTAAACAAGCCTGTGCTAATAAATAGTAATGAATTAAATTCGAGTGCAATGATTGAACAAATTTCTCATAAGTACCATTTGCTAATCCTACACCATCATTTATTCCGGCATTATTTACTAATCCATCAATTCTCCCAAACTTATTGAATATTTCATCGATCACTTTTTTACATTGATTTGGATCGCTTAATTCAGCAACAAAAGAAAATGCTTGTCCACCGATGGCTTGAATTTTTTCAATACATGTAAGATTGTCATTTTCGTTTCGACCAACAATTGCTACCATGGCACTTTCAAGAGCTAAACTTTCGCTTATTCCTTCGCCAATACCTTTTGCCCCTCCAGTGACAATAATCACTTTTTCTTTTAATCCTAAATTCATTATACGTCTATTTTATAAAATTGAAGACAATTATCGATGGTGATTTTTTTTATTTCATTGGATGATAATTGGGAAATGGATTTATTAAAAGTTTTAACCCAATTAGACAGCTCATCAGCCACTAATACAACGGGATAATCTGTTCCAAACATTAATCGATCCGAACCAAATACCTCTAAAGCTATTTCAATTATATGTAAAATATCTTTCTCATTATAATTATACCATTCGGCTTCCGTAATCAAACCTGAAATTTTAGCAGAAACATTTTCTAATTCCTTGAATTTTTCAATATCCTTTTTCCATTCAGAAATGTCACCAGATTTAATAGGAGGTTTTGCTAAATGATCTAAAACGATCCTTTGATTCGCATTTTTCTTACAAAACTCAATGCCAGCATTTAATTGGTTCGGATAAATAAGTAAATCGTACGAAAAATCAAATGTATCCAATAACTGAACTCCTTTTAAAAAATTGGGTCTAGCTAAAAAATTAGGATCTGATTCCGACTGAACAACATGTCTGAAACCAACAATCTTCTCAAATTGAGAAAAATAAGTTAACTGACTTTCAATGTTAATTGATTGTAAATCAACCCACCCAACTATACCTTTTATAAATTCAGATTGTTCTGCTAATGATATTAAAAAGAAGGTTTCTTCTTCTGATGAATCGGCCTGCACGGCTATGCAACCGTCAATTTGATTTTGGGCAAATAACTCGACAGAATCATTCGGATAAAAATTCTTGCGAATTCTTCCCATTTCCTCAGTTATCCAAACATCTCGGTTTACATTATATGTCCAAAAATGTTGATGTGAATCAATCATTAAGAATAAGCCACTAAATTTTGTTTCTGTTCTCCTAAACTATCCATTCCTAATGTAACACAATCGCCTGGCTGTAGAAAAACAGGTGGCTTTAAACCAAGTCCAACACCATGTGGAGTACCTGTGCTAATCACATCACCTGGTAGCAACGTCATAAATTGGGAAATATAAGAAACTACTTGGGGTACATTAAAGATCAATTGATTCGTATTACTAACTTGAAATCTTTTTCCATTCACATCAAGCCACATGTTTAAATCATGGACATCTTTAACCTCATCCTTAGTTGCTAAAAATGGTCCTAAAGGAGCAAATGTATCACATCCCTTTCCTTTTGACCAATTACCACCTCGCTCTAATTGAAATTCTCTTTCCGAATAATCATTATGTAAACAATATCCCGCAACATAATCATAGGCATCTTTTTCAGTAACATATTGAGCTTTTTTGCCAATCACGATGGCTAACTCTACCTCCCAATCTGTTTTAGAAGAACCTTTAGGTATAATGACGTCATCAAATGGGCCATTTAATGCAGTAGTACTTTTAAAAAATAATATAGGCTCTTTCGGTATTTCGGCTCCTGTTTCCTTTGCATGATCTATATAATTTAAACCTACACATATTATTTTTGAAGGCCTAGCTACGCAAGATCCAATTCTTTCTGGATTAAGTATTTCTTTTAAATTATTATTATTTGAGACTATATTTTCTAGATTTCGGATGCCATCATTTTCAAAAAATGCTTCATCATAATCAGGTATGAAATCTGAAACATCGAAATATTTATCATTGATTAATACTGCAGGTTTTTCCTTATTTAGCTTTCCTATTCTTACTAATTTCATCTTTTTTATTTTATGTCTTTTAAAATGTCCCACATAACTTCAGCTAAGAATACATTACCAGCTTCATTTAAGTGAACTCTATCTGATGTTAATATACCTAATGCTTTATTTTCCGTGTTGAATTTTGTTTCGTAATCGATAAATGCTTTACGTAAATCAATCAACTTACACTTTTCGTCAATAGCTATTTTTCTGATGACCGTAGAAAAATAATTCAAATCCCCATCATTCTCATTAGTTGAGTCGTACTTCTCGCCAATTAATGTGGGTGTACAGATAACTACTTGACTACCAGATTTTTGTATCCTCTGAATTAAAGCATGATAAAACTTTTCAAACTTGTCATAATCTGTTCCTGTTCTAGAGGAAGTTTTATGCCAAACGTCATTGATTCCAATATAGATTACAACAATATTAGGTTTCTTAGCAATCACATCTTCTTCATGTCGTAGGTATAAATCATAAATTTTGTTCCCTCCTATTCCAGCACCTATCAATTCATATTTCCCTGATAGACCTTTAGAAGAAAGCATTTCTGCCATTTTAGTTATATAACCTGTTTTTCCGATACCAGCCTGCGTGATGGAGTCACCAAAAAATAAGATTTTAATGGGATTATCAGCTTTAAATGAAGATAGAGAAGATATCAGTAGCAACGCAAAAAATAGTTTTGTTTTCATTGTATTTAATTATTTAAGTGTAAAAAACCACCATCTAAAGGATAGTCGCAACCTGTTGCAAATGATGCTTCGTCTGAGCATAAATATAAAGCTAAATGGGCGATCTCTATGGGTTTAGCCATTCTTCCAATGGGTTGGGATGCTGATAACTTTTCGAACATTTCTTTTTGATTATTCGGATAATTATTCTGTATAAATCCGTCTACAAATGGAGTATGAACTCTTGCAGGAGAGATACAATTGCATCTAATCCCTTTTGAAATATAATCTTTGGCGATCGATTGCGTCATAGATTTTATAGCCCCTTTAGTCATTGAATATCCAAATCGATCTGGAATGCCAACAGATGATGCTACTGAAGCCATATTTAATATGACACCCGACTTATTTTTCACCATAGTAGGAATAACTGCTTTAATGCAATTAAAAGCCCCTTTCACATTTACATCAAAGATTTTTTGAAAGTCTCCAGAGCTTGTATTTTCTACATTTCCAATTTGAGCTATTCCAGCATTATTAATCAATATGTCAATGACGTTTAAAGCATTAATTTCATCCAACACTAATTGTTCATTTGTAATATCAACCGGATGAAACTTGGAATTTTTATTGAATTGTTGAACTTCAGATATTGTGTCTTCACTCAATTGACTTTGTAGATCAAATATATGAACCTCCGCTCCTTGTTGGGCGAATAGTATTGAAATAGCTCTTCCGATTCCGGAACTACCTCCAGTAATAATAACAACTTTATTTTCTAATGAAAAAATCATACAATAATATTATAATTTAACTCCTCTTCTCCAAAACATAAAATCATCTTGTCCTAAATCCATTGCTTTGGTATTAATTTCACCTGAAGCTAATTTGATGATGTAATTTAAAACCTCTTCCCCTACTTCTTCTACTGATTTGTCACCCGAAATAATTGGACCACAATCGATATCGATTATTTCAGGTAGCTTTTCCGCTAACCTTGTATTAGTAGATAATTTTACCATTGGACAAATAGGATTACCCGTTGGAGTTCCTAAGCCCGTTGTAAATAGTTGAATAGTAGCTCCAGCGCCTGCCATACCTGTAGTGGCTAAAACATCATTTCCAGGTGTACAAACTAAATTTAACCCGTTTTTAGTCACATATTGCCCATATCCAAGGGATGCTTGTATCGGAGATGATCCCGCTTTCTTTGCCGCTCCGGCTGATTTTATGGCATCTGTAATTAATCCATCCTTTATATTTCCAGGAGACGGATTCATGTCAAATCCAGCGCCTACTGCTGCGGCTCTTCTTGCATATTCTCGCATCATTACGCCAAAATCATCTGCAACTTGACTATTTATGGATCTATTTTGAAGTTCTTGTTCAACTCCACATAATTCCGGAAATTCAGCAATCATCACAGTTCCACCTAATGATACAATCAAATCAGCAGTATGCCCAATGGCGGGATTTGCTGAAATACCTGAAAAACCATCTGATCCGCCACATTTTACACCTACTCGTAGTTTAGATAGTGGCGCAGGAGTTCTTTGGCATTTATTGATTTCAACTAAGCCTTCAAAAGTCTTGTGAATTACTTCACTTAACATTTGTTCTACCCCACTTCCTTCATCTTGTTGTTGCTCAAAAATATATAGTGGCTTAGAAAAATTGGGATCTTTTTCCTTTAATTTTTGTTGGAATAAGCTGATTTGAGAATTTTGACAACCTAAACTTAATAGCGTTATCCCCCCTACGTTAGGATTAAGGCAATAACCTGCTAACAATGAACATAAATTGTCAGATTCATCTTTGTTTTCCCCACAACCGCTTTCATGAGTCAAGAATTTAATCCCATCAATATTCTTAAATAAATCGCTTTTGTGAACTAATGTAGTCTTCTTAGTCTTATCAAATTTAGGAAGCTTTAAATCTTCACCATTTTGAATTTGATTTTTCAATAATACGACTTGTTCTGTAAATGGGTCATTTTTTTGAAAACCTAATCCATTTATAAAAGCGTTTTTTAATAACTCAATATTTCTGTTTTCACAAAAAACCAAAGGAATAACTAGCCAAAAGTTTTGAGTCCCTACTTGACCATCAGCTCGATGATAACCATTGAACGTTAATTCTTTCCATTGATCCACATTAGGTGGAGTCCAATGATAATCTTTTATTTTTCCTTTAAACTCTTGAGATGCGTGATGCAAATTAAATGTATGTACTAAACCTCCTTTGGGTATCGCTTGCTTCGCTATACCTACTAATACTCCATACATTACAGCTTCCCCATTAATAGGAATTGCTTCGGTCGTAAATTTATGTTTGGCATCAATATCATCTTGTAAAATAATACTATTGCCATTGTGAATAATCTCAGTACCCTTTTTTAAATTTTGTAACGCGACTAATAAATTGTCAACATCATTAATTTGCAAAAAAGTTTTTCTTTTCGTAATCATTATTTATAATTTAAATATATTCTCGGCCGAAACCCACTTGACATTTTCAGGAGTCCCTGGAATGCTTTTTTGATATGCTGACATAAGCTTTTCCCAAGCTACTACCTGAGAATTATTTACATCTAATTTATTTTTACGCTCAAAACTGAAATCTTCAACAGCGATAATTTCCATGACTAATCGGTCTTGAAATCTATAGATCTCCATGGAAGTAATTCCAGATTCAAAAATACTATTTTTAATGGCAGCTGGAATATCTTTATGGTAATTAATATATTCTGCTATCAGTTTTTCATCGTTAACTAAATCCAATAATAATATATACCTTTTCATTATGCATTCTGTTTGGGCAGCTTATATCCATTGTAAGAATAAAATACGATGTATATAAAACATAATAAGGGAATTATAAGAGCTACTGGAGTGCTTATTTTAAATAATGCCGCGGTAATTGGAGGAATAATGGCTCCACCTACTATAGACATAATAATTAATGACGAAGCTAATTTAGAACCTTCACCTAAGTCTTTACATGCTAAAGCAAAAATAGTTGGAAACATAATGGATTGGAAGAAATAAACCATCATTAAAGCAACTAATGCATAAACACCACCCCCAAATATTGAAATTATAATGGAAATTACTGCTCCGATGGAATAGATTCCAAGAATTTTATTTGAATCATTTTTGCTCATGAAATAAGTGCCAATGAATCGACCAAACATAAAAAGTACAAAGGCAAAAGAGGCATGAAAACTAGCTATTTGAGTCGCTGACATCGCACTAGTTGTTTGGTAAATTTTTTGCACAATCCACAAATTTGTTTCACTGGCCAAATCAATTTTCAAATCCACAAAATTTCCCCATAATGATACTTGAGCTCCTACGTTACAAAACTGAGCTAAAATCCCCAGCGTTAGATGTCGATTTTTCAACAAGCTTGCAATGGTAATTTTAGTTTTACTGACTACCGTACTAGTT